>JALZVC010000099.1 GCA_023301205.1 Flavobacteriaceae bacterium | reverse complement strand
CTTCAATTTCATCTTCAATTTCAACCCCCTACACGCGGGATACAATTTGGGCTATTTAAATAAAAATTAACTATCTGCTAGAGGAAGGAGCTCTTAAATAGTTAATTGTTTTTTTTCTTCATCTTCATCTTCAATTTCAATTTCTCTCGGCTGTTTATAACTTCGGAAATATGAAGTATTTGAATCCTCTTAAAATGTGTAAATTGAACTTCTAATTATTTATTAAATAAAGCACATTTCCGAAGCTATTCTCGGGTGCTTAATCCCGATAGCTATTGGGACCGAAATAAAATTATGCAACAATATTTAGATCAGTTAAATGAGGCTCAATTAGCGCCTACGATACAGAAAGATGGAGCGATGATTGTTATCGCAGGAGCAGGGTCTGGTAAGACACGTGTGTTGACTTTTCGTATCGCTTACTTAATGTCACAGGGTGTAGATCCTTTTAATATTCTCGCTTTGACATTTACTAATAAAGCGGCGCGTGAAATGAAATCACGTATTACTTCTATTGTGGGAGCTAGCGAAGGGAAGAACCTGTGGATGGGTACTTTTCACAGTATTTTTGCTAAGATTTTACGTTTTGAAGCAGACAAGCTTGGATATCCAGGAAACTTTACGATTTACGATACGCAAGATTCGCAAAGTGTGATTCGTGCGGTGATTAAAGAGATGCAACTTGATAAAGATATCTATAAGTACAAGCAAGTGTATTCTCGTATATCGAGTTATAAAAATAGTCTGGTTACAGTTAAGGCATATTTTAATAATCCAGAGTTGATGGAAGCAGATGCAATGGCTAAGATGCCACGTCTGGGAGATATTTATCAACGCTATGTAGATAAATGCTTTAAGGCGGGTGCGATGGATTTTGACGATCTTTTATTGAGAACCAACGAGTTGTTAACACGATTTCCGCAGGTACTTGCTAAGTACCAAGATCGTTTTAGATACATATTAGTGGATGAGTATCAGGATACTAATCATAGTCAGTATTTGATAGTTAAGGCATTAAGTGATCGTTTTCAAAACATTTGTGTGGTTGGAGATGATGCGCAGAGTATCTATGCGTTTAGGGGCGCAAATATTAATAATATTCTCAATTTTCAGAAGGATTATGAGGATGTGAAAACCTATCGCCTAGAACAGAATTATCGCTCCACAAAAAACATTGTGAATGCTGCAAACAGTATCATTGAAAAAAATAAAACGCGTCTTGATAAAATAGTATGGACGGCAAATGATGATGGAGCAAAAATTAAAGTAAATCGTACCATGACAGATGGTGACGAAGGTCGTTTTGTAGCTTCAAGTATTTTTGAAAACGCCATGAACGAGCAGTTGCCGTTTGATAAGTTTGCCATTCTTTATAGAACCAATGCGCAATCACGTGCTATGGAAGATGCCTTACGTAAAAAGGATATTCCGTATCGTATTTATGGCGGACTTAGTTTTTACCAACGTAAAGAAATTAAAGATGTCATTGCTTATTTGCGTTTAGTTTTAAACCCAAAAGATGAAGAGGCTTTAAAACGTGTTATTAATTATCCGGCAAGAGGAATAGGACAGACTACAATAGATAAATTGATAGTAGCAGCAAACCATTATGAGCGTTCTATGTTTGAGGTGATGCAGGTTTTAGGTAAAGTAGATCTGAAAATTAACGCAGGAACTCGAGGAAAGTTACAAGACTTTGTGACGATGATACAGAGTTTTCAAGTGCTCAATAATGACTATGATGCTTTTATGATCGCTGAGCATATTGCTAAGAAAACAGGGCTTGTAACAGAATTGAAAAAAGATGGTACACCAGAGGGAATTGCCCGAATGGAAAACATTGAAGAACTTTTAAACGGGATAAGTGATTTTGTAGAAGAACAAAAAGAGCTTGCAGACTCAAAAGGTTCACTGTCTGAATTTATGGAAGATGTGGCACTTGCTACAGATGCAGATAGTGATAATGGCGAAGAAAATAAAGTGGCTTTAATGACGGTGCATTTAGCTAAAGGGTTGGAGTTTCCGTATGTGTATATTGTAGGGATGGAAGAGGAGTTGTTCCCGAGTGGGATGAGTATGAATACCCGCAGCGAACTAGAAGAAGAACGACGTTTGTTTTATGTAGCAGTAACTCGCGCAGAGAAGCAAGCCTTTTTAACCTATACACAATCTAGATATCGATGGGGAAAACTAATAGATGCAGAGCCTAGTCGGTTTATTAGCGAGATAGATGAGTCTTTTTTAGAATATTTAACGCCAATGACAGAGCAGCGTTATAAGCCTTTAATTGATTCAGATATTTTTGGTGAAGTGGATAAGAGTAAGTTGCGTCTTAAAAAACCAACTACCGGTAGTCCGCCATCTGGGCCGACGGAGGATCAATTAAGAAAATTAAGAAGACTACGTCCTGTAAAGAGTGATTCTGCAAAAGATTTTGACCCTGCATCTGCTAATATACATGTTGGTTCTTTTGTAGAGCATGTTCGCTTCGGAAAAGGGAATATTTTAAAAATTGAAGGCACAGGAGCCGACACCAAAGCAGAAATTAATTTTACCAATGGCGGTATTAAAAAGTTGCTATTGCGATTTGCGAAGTTGAATGTGTTGGATAAGAAGGAGTAAATAGTATTTA
>JALZVC010000098.1 GCA_023301205.1 Flavobacteriaceae bacterium | reverse complement strand
AAGTTTTTGCCGTAATGTGAGTTAATTACTTTAGATAAGTAAGATGTATTTGTATTGATCTTTTTAGCTACGTTGTAGGAGTTGCAGTCTTGTTTTAAGAAATATTCTTTATCTTCAAGTTTTTTGAGCCCGTCTAGTATTTGTTTTGTGACTTCAGGCGAAACGTCGCTTGCAGTTTTTTCTTCCAGCACCTCATCTTTAGTGTCAATAATTTGTGAAGGTTCTTTTGCTGCATTTATTCTGGTGAGTAGCGCTTCAAATTTTACTTCGTCTGTTTTCTTATTTCTATAAAATTTCAGAAGAAAAAAAAATAGGGTTAGTATGATTATAGAGCCCGTGAGTAAAAGATAATTTAAATATGATTTTTGAGTGTTTTTCTCTTCTTCAAGCGTGTCAAGTTCTTCTTTAAACTGGTCTATTTCCTGCTGCCTAAAACCACTATTTATAGAATCTTTTATAATACCAAATTCTTCTTGAGTATGTATATGCTTACCTAAATAATAGCCAGCTGTTTCTATATCTCCATCTTCTTTATAAGCAGTCGCAAGGTCAAAATAGAGGTCGTCCATAAAGCCTTCTTCATCATCTGGAACATCATAGGCATTAATACCATTCTCCAAGGCAGAAATTGCTTTTTTATAATCTTTTTTTCCTAAAAAGAGCTTACCCATAACACCACCCTCTATTAAACTATCAATACGAGTTAGAGGAGTACAATAGCTTTTCGCAGAATCCACACTGAGTAACGCTTCGTCGTATCTTTTTTTATAAACTTCTGCTAAGGCAAGTTGCCAATATAAATACTTAACTCTGCAAGAATCTCCAGCGCTAAACTTCCTATCCAATACTTTCTTAGAATAATAATAGCCTGAATCTGCATTTTTTGCTTTTAAATAAGAATCTGCAATACTACTATTAGCTAATAAAATTAATTCTTTCTTCTTTTCTGATGATAGCCTTGTTGTATCTGCACTATTGATTTGTTTTAAAAAACTGTGTTGAGTGGCTATTGCTTCCCTATAATCACCACCCATTGCTTGTACTAAATTTATAAAATAATACGCTCTTTGCATTTTTGAAATATCCTGTTCTTCCTTAGCAATATTAAGTGCATCATTAAAATATTGTAAAGACCTATTTATAGCTCCTTTCCTAATAGAAAATCGACCACCAATGGCTTGTGTTTCATAAATCAAAGTATCTAGAGCATCATTGTTTTTCACTAATGCTAATAGTTGATTCATATAGACATCACTTTTTGCAAAATTTTTATTTTGAAAATGGATCAAGCTTAAAGTTCTTATGCCGTGCCACTGATTCAATAGGTTTATTTCTTTTTGAGCTTTCGTTAAATAATATCTTGTAACCCCTAATGATGTTGCAGTATCCTTAGCTTCTCTAATAATATTTGTAAGTTCAAAATAATTTTTACCAGCTAGAGTGTCCCTCTGCGCGTATGCATTAAAAAAAGAAAATAACATTAATATAAAAGCAAAGAATATCTTCATGAACTGTTGATCTCTGGCGTTAGTGATTTGTAACAAAAATTATTTCTGTCTGAAAAGTACAGTATTTAAGTATAAATAAAACTTCCTATTTCCCAGAAAACTCAGCCTTCCTTTTGTTTAAAAATGCTTGAGTCCCTTCTTTAAAGTCTTCTGTCCCAAAACAGTTCCCAAATTGTGTGATCTCTGCCTTAAAACCGTCCACACCATTTTCAAACCCTGCATTTATTGAAATGATAGCAGCTTTTATAGCAACTGGAGAGTTGCGCATAATTTTACTTGCTATTTTTTCTGCTAAGGGTATCAACTCTTCAAGTGTTGTTACGTGGTTTACTAAACCGTATTGATGTGCCGTATTTGCGTCTATCATTCCTGCGGTCATAATCATTTCCATCGCACGCCCTTTACCTACTAATTGTGGTAAACGTTGTGTGCCTCCATATCCAGGTATTACGCCTAAGGACACTTCTGGTAAACCCATTTTTGCGTTATCACTAGCTAGTCTAAAGTGCGCTGCCATTGCGAGCTCTAGTCCGCCACCTAAGGCAAAACCGTTAACGGCTGCGATTACGGGAGTTCCTAAATTTGCTACAAAATCAAACAATAAAGCCTGCCCCTGCGCTGCAAGTTTCTCTCCTTCTGCTTCACTAAACGCAGCAAACTCACTAATGTCTGCGCCAGCAACAAAGGCTTTTTCTCCACTTCCCGTAATGATAATTACTCTTGTATCGTGATCTTCATCTGCTATCTCAAAAGCGTCATGCAACTCTTGTATAGTCAAACTATTTAAGGCGTTTAACTTAGAGGGCCTGTTGATTGTGATGGTTGTAATCCCGTTAGCAAAAGTGCTAAGAATGTTTAAAAAGCTCATAGAAAATATTTGAGTTAAAATAGGGCGTAAAAATAAGCAATTACCTACAGTTGACGAGGAATTCTCACTGTAAAAGTGGTCTTCACTCCTGGGTTAGAGGTTATGGTAATAGATCCTTTATAGTTTTCTACAATGGTCTTCACCATAGCGAGACCTAATCCCATCCCACTATTCTTTGTAGTGAATTTAGGTTCAAAAATCTTATCTGTAAACTCTGGCTCTATACCTATACCGTTGTCTGTTACTGTAATGACAACATCTTTTTCAATTTCCGAAATGTTAACAGAAACTCTTGGTTCCTCGGGTTCATTTTGATCTATAGCTTGTGTACTATTCTTCACCAGATTTGTAACCACACGTATCAATTGTGTTCTGTCAAACTTTGCAATAATTTCCTCATCCGCGCTCTCAAAATATATATAAGGTTCATTAAAAATATCTAATGCTAGTTTTACGATTTTTACCACATTGAGTGTTTCATCTTTTTGAGCAGGCATTTGCGCATAATTAGAAAATGCAGACGCAATAGAACTCATGGTATCTATTTGCTGTATCAATGTATTACTGTATTCGTCTATCTTTTCCTCAATATTTGGATCTTCGGCATCAAATCTTCGTTGAAAACTCTGCACCGTTAATCGCATAGGAGTTAATGGGTTTTTAAT
>JALZVC010000097.1 GCA_023301205.1 Flavobacteriaceae bacterium | reverse complement strand
AACATTACTCTGTGCCTCTGTGGTGATTTTTAGAGTATTATTAAAAATAAATAATTAATAAAAGTAAAGATTGAATAAACTAAAAACAGCAAAATTATATGGTGGTGGGCTTGTCTCATTGTCCGGATCATTAGCAAAGCGTTACAACGATTGCTTGGCTATGCTGGGCGTAAAACCTACGGCTTTATCCCATTTTTCTGTGGATGGCCTAGGATGGAGTCCAGAAATAGCTGAAGAGAAAGGTGAAAATTACTACCTAAACATCGGAGATGCAAATCCTAATGCCATTATCATATCACCAGCACAAAAAGGAACAGCTGTTTTTATGCCATCGCATAGTTTTGATCGTGATTTAATGCACGCCATATTCACTGCGTACGATAAACAAATACGTGATATCACTAAAGATGCAGCCCTTGTGGTTCATTTAGACCAACATATCGATGCTTTTTATGAGCCTTTTGATTTGCTTAAGTATGACCATATAACGGTTAGTTTTCAACTATTAAATAAACTAGAGCACCACCAAAAGGAACAACTTGATCTTATTAAAACGTTTAATGAAGGTAATAACTTCATCGATAGAGATTTACACGAAAAATTATTACAATCTGCAAAAACCTATGGCGATTTAAGATTTCGGAAACTAGAACTTGAGGATGTATCCCTAAAAGTGAGTTCCTTTTATACACGTGCTTTTGGTGGGGTGTTCCTGCTACGCGATTTCATTACACCAATCTTAATATTTGAAGACATAGAGGTTTATAAAAAAGCTATTAAAGACACACATCACGAGGTAATGTTGTTTCACAAGAATCAAGACGAATTGATGGTTACGCTTGTAGAGTATAAGATTGCAGAACTTGATTTAAAATCTGCAGTTAAAACACCTAATTATTCGAGAATAAAACACCATTTATTTAATGATGCACTGGATGCGACTGAACACCCTATAAATGAGATATTTAATAACCAATTTTTATTTAAAAAGTATCTCAACGAGTTTGATTTAGAAACCAGAAAACGCTTAATGGGTGTAGAGCTCTACCTAGAGAAAATAGCACAAAGTAACCAGACTAAAATGGAAGATATTGTAGAGCCACGGTACTCAAAATCATTACATAAACCATATAGTTGGTTAGAAGTTGAACAAAAAGAACTTATCTGGAAACTACTCACTAAAATTGCGCCAGTAGACCCTTTGCATGTATACTGGTATGATAAAGAACAGTTTTATGAGCAATACAAAAACTGGAAACCTGGGTACCAAGATTGGGTGATAGAAACAATATCTAATGCAATTACACATAAACAGTAAATGTAAATGTAACAATAGCAAGCCTTAAACAACTAATAACAAACCAAATACAATTAAACTTATAAACTACTAAACTCAATATATGACACTAGAAATAATTGTATTTGTACTCGCACTCCTTTTTGGTATCATCATATACTGGAGCGAGTCTAAAAGTAACCGCATCTATCGCTGGATTAATCATCTCACCCATAATGAGGAGTTACAGATGAAAGCTGATAATCGTAAAGGTTTTTTTCACCTACAGCCCTTTATATGGAGATTGGTCTATATCACATTACTATTCGTATTTGCCGGTGCCATTGTTAGTTTTACTATACCAATTGGTGGGGATTTGTTTCAATATATAGTTTCGGCAATGGTAGCTACTCTAATAGGAACCTACCTAGGATCATTAATTGTCTTTGCTTCAGAAAAAACAAAGTCAGCAACAATTCAAAAGGCATATGAAAAAGGAAAAGAAGGTTTAGAAGATCTAGTTGATGATGTAAAAGAGAAATTTGAACATGAGGTGAATGAACCTAAACAAGAAGCACCAGATAAAATTATAGAAGCACCTAAGAAAAAAAGTGCTCGTGATCGATTTAAGGATAAAGGGATGATAAAGTAATACTTCGATACAATTTTACTTTGTACTTGGCTTTGCCAGTACAAAGTAAAATCACTCAGTACCCTTTGATTCATTTGTATTTATAATATCTTTAATAAACTGAATTGCAAATGAAATTTCCTCTCTATGAAATTGAGTGTGCAACCAAAAACCACTAGCAAGAGACTACAACCAACCAACTACAAACTAAGTTTTATGAAACCATATTGGCAAAAAGGAGGTAAACAAAAAAGGATCGTCATTGTTGGCGCAATCATTTTGTTACTCTTATTATTTTTCTTGAGGGATGATTACCAACCTGCGCTGCTGTTTCTTCGGAAATTTGCCTTCCTAATTATAGTCAGTCTGTTGTTTCTTTGGTTTGTATTAAAGAAATTTAGAGCAACTGCCAGTACAGGAAAACGCTTATTAATTTTGTTAGGTGTTGTTTTATTTTTTGGTACAGGATGGTTTTTAGGATGGAAAAACGGTATGTACGATTATATGAAGACCTACAATGTTTTTAATAATCTAAATCTTGTCGAACTGGAAGAACTTCCATTAACCAGAAATGAACGGATACAACCCTACAACAATATTGTAACAATGGCCTATGAGTCTATTGGCGAAACTCAAGAAGTATCGCCTCCACAACTCGTTAGAGTTGATAGCACTAACCAGTGGACAATGGCAGTGCAGCCTGCAAAAGAATACTCTTGGCAACGTATGAACGACAATACAGAAGAGATTTTTGCTGTGGCAAGTACCACCCCTTTTCCTCGCTTTGCAGATGCCAATAGAATTCCAGTAACTTTTGCCATTGGGGAGTCGCTCGCCTTTAGCAGAAATACGTATAACGCCGTTGTGCAACGTTTTAATTTTTTCCAATTGTTCACTTTAGAGCCCAGTGAAGTTTTCTATATGAAAGACGACAGTGGAAAATGGGTACAGGTAGTGAGCCTCATTAAATGGAAAGGATTCTTTTTCCCTTATCCTTCTTATGGCGGTGTAATGATTATTGAGCCAGGCGAGCACGATTCGAGCGATTATATAGAACGTATTACCATAGGAAAAGGAACCTACGTTTCTCCAGAAGACACGCAGAAGTATCCATTTTTAACACGTCAAAACACGGTTGCAGAAAAAGTATCACGCCTTGAAGCAAAATCACTTCAATTTTTAGGAGGTTTTACAGATCCATTACCTTGGAATATGGAAACCGCAGTAAAGATTCCAGATTTAAAAGATGATCAAAATCAACAACCATTTGTTACAGATTTTGACTTTAGCAACATGACCGTAGCTGCTTATAGTGGTTTGTATCACTGGTTTGGCCTAGAACCTATAGGGGAAGAGCGCACCAGTCTAACATTTAGTGTATTGATTCCTGCAGATGGAACAGATAAACTCTATTATTACAACCACGGCGCAAAAAAAGAAGGTCTCGCCGGGGTAAGTGCAATGCCCTTAAAAGTTATCGAATCAAGAAAAGAATACGATTGGTCTGTAAATAAACCAGTAGAATTTAGACCTTTTATAAAAAAAATAGGGGCTAGAAAAAGACTATTTGTAATTAGTACTATTGCTGCAAAACGGGACGACAACAAAAAATTTGATGGAGCCGCAACACCAGATCTTGCCATAGTAGACACAGAATACCGCGATGTAATATGGGTAGATGCAAAACATCCTTCAAACTGGGAGGATCAAATTTTAGCACAGATGGGTGAGACTTGGCAAACAAATGAAAAATTGACAAACGAACAATTGTATCCTAATCGCGTAAAAGATAAAGATATTGAAGAAGCAACCGCAGAAGAATCTTTACAAACAATAGCTCTAATAAAGAATGACTCTTTACGAAATATAAAAGTGCGAGATTCCTTAAAGGCTGAAGCACAGCGTGTTTTAGATAGTTTAAATTAAGATTATTACGAAGGTGTAATAAAAAGGCTTTGTGAAAAATTGACACTTTTTTCACAATTGAATGTAGTTGATTTCAATTGCCTAGTATACATTTGAGTGGACGCAACAATTAATTGTAAGAGTCATATAAAAAGGCTGATAATGAAAACTATAAAAGTACTATCGCTATTCATTATATTAACTTCACTCATATCAGGATGCAAAGGAAAAGAAGTCCCTAATGAAAAAGCATTAATACAAACTACACCCTCTATACTTGATAGTGTTGGCCCACACGCTAAGGTCAAGGCAAACGCACCTTTTCTTGCTCCCATTGTTGCGGTACCTAATCCTATAAGTCAATTTGTTAGACGCATATTTCAAGACAGTAAAGGGAATATGTGGATGGGAACAAATGGCAAAGGCGTGCTGTTTTATGATGGTAAAAACCTAAGCGAATATTCTCTAAAAAACGGTTTTGACGCAGTCGCAGTTAGAGCCATTGTAGAGGATAAAGATGGGCATATTTGGTTTGCAACAGAAAATGGTGTCATCATCTATGATCCTGCCATAGCAGTTACTCCTATTCCAGCTTCCTTTAAAAAATTTGCCAAAGAAAAAGAACTCCCGCATTATGATATTTGGAATTTAATGATTGACAGCAAAGATAAGGTGTGGATAAACACCTTTATGGGCGCCGCAAGCTATCAAAATGATACGGTTACCCCTTTTCTACTACCAGCATCTATAAAGGATACTAATAGAGGCGTTAGTAACCCTAAAATGGTAAGTAGCGTGTATGAAGATCAAAAAGGGACTATTTGGTTTGCTACTCCGGGAGGCGCTTTTTATTATGATGGGACATCCCTAGAACAGATGTCTACAGCACAAGGGCTTGCTGGAAATTCGATAAATCAAGTGCTTGAAGATAATAACGGTAATTATTGGTTTGCTACTTTCTATAATGGCGTGAGCCGTTATGACGGAAAAAAATTTACGAACTTCACCAAAGATGGCACTATCACAGGAGATGAAGTCTGGAGTTTATTTAAAGATAAAGACGGAAATATCTGGTTCCCTGCAGAGCATCACGGTGTATATAAATACGACGGGAACTCTTTTACTAACTACGGAAAAGCCCAAGGACTAGAAAGTGGCGCTATACAATGTGTCTTTCAAGACAAAGATGGCGTGATATGGTTTGGTGGGTATTTAGGGCTATTTAGACTTGCTGGAGACAAGGTAGTTAGTGTAAATAAAGTTGATCTAACTGAAAAGTAGGAATCGAAATGCATTCACATTTCAAAAACTATTTATATCTCGCGTTTTACGACTATCGTGTTCAATTTTAATTTAATAATACCCAGCGCGTTAAGCACCTTCATTATCACATACGTAACATCTATCTCGTGCCAACGCACACCACCAAAATTCGCTCTACTGCTATGCTTGTGGTGATTATTGTGATAGCCCTCACCCATCATTAAAAAATCGAACTTAAATAGGTTTTTTGAAGTGTCTTTAGATTTAAAATTAACATAACCATAAATATGACCGTACCAGTTAATAATAACACCGTGAATAGGCGCCATAAAAAGTGCCACTGGATATAATAGCCACTGCCACCAAGCTGTTGTAAAAGCTACGAAAAAAGCAAAATAAGCAACACCCCAGCCCACACGCGAATAATAAGAACTCGCAAAAGCATCAAAGCGTTTCCATTGTGGTACATTCTTAGTGAATTTTGACTCTACTTCAATCTGTTCTTTATTAATCTCAGAATAGATAGACTTTGTTCGCCACATCATAGCAAAAATACTATTATCATATTTAGGAGAATGTGGATCTTTTTCTGTGTCTGCATAGGCGTGGTGCATTCTATGCATAACACCATAACCATAGGCGCTTAAGTAGTTAGAGCCCTGGAAAACCCAAGTTAAAATAAAAACAATTCGTTCTGTAAACTTGGACATCGTATATGTTTGATGTGCCGCATAACGATGCAGAAAAAAGGTTTGAAAAAATAGTCCGCCATACCAAAGTATGATAATAAAAATAAGGATTGTCATAAGCTTAAATATTAGTCAAAAATAGCGCCTCTTTTGTCACCAAACAATGAACCTAAATCAAGTAATTCGTTTTCTAATTCGACTCAAGGCTTGGGGAGTTACTCCAATATACGAACTTACGTATTTTAAAGGAATTACAGTAACTAATTCTGGTCGTTGCTTAAATAAATTAAAGTAGCGTTCTTCTGCAGTTTCGCATAATAAAGATTGTTCTCGTATAGACTTTAACATAAACAAGCGCTCTGCTGTTAATCTACCTACCAAATTTCCAAATTCTGTATTGCTATATACATCTTGTAGATCATTGTATGAAATACTGTATAGCGTTGTGTCTGAAAGTGTTTCGAGTTCGTATAATGAAGGTTTTCTCGTTAAAAAAGAATCGTAGGCACTAATAAATTGATTCTTAAAACTAAATCCAAAAGTCACCTCTTTTCCTTTTACTTCATTGGGCAGATATAATCGAACCACCCCACTTGAAATAAATGAAATTTGATCTTCAACTTCATTATATTTTAGGAACACTGTTCTTTTCTTAAGATGACGGGCTACTAAACGATCAGAAAAATATGCCCAATCTGAATCTGAAATCTTTGAAATATCTTCTATATGCTTCCTAATAAACTGCATGGTAATTAGATTTCTAGAATATGGATTAACAATGATTGAATGAATATTAATTATAATAGGTCTGAAAAATCTTAATGAGCTCTTCGCTAGGTATTATATAATCTTCATATTCATCCATTTTAACGAGCATTTGATCTATCACTCCAGGGCGAATTCCCATCTTAATACTTAGATTACGTATTACTTCAATTTCATTCTCGTGTTTTTCTTGATCTACATTCATCAAGAGCATAAGTTTATAAAAATGCGTAATTCGTTGCAGTTCTGTTTTTTGCACCACAGACGGTAATGGGTGTTCAAACAAAGCATCTACTTCGTATTTAGCGATGTTCATTGCTGCCGCAAGCTTTAGTATTAAATCATACTCAGAGTCGGTCACCACATGATCTGCTTTAGCAAGTACAATTAGATCACTTAAAAGTGCTAGATTAGTGTCATTCATAATAATTCAAAGATAAAAAAAGCCTTGAAAATAAATCTCCAAGGCTTCAAATTTATCAGATTTTCGCGTTAAGCTAAAACTGCTTGTACTTTATCTGCAGCCTCTTGAAACTCAACGGCACTTTGTACATCAAGACCACTGTTATCAATTAACTCTTTTGCGATATCTGCATTAGTACCTTGTAAACGAACAATGATTGGCACTTCTATATTTCCCATATTTTTGTAAGCATCTACAATACCTTGAGCCACACGATCACAACGTACAATACCACCAAAAATATTAATCAAAATCGCTTTTACGCTAGGATCTTTTAAAATCAATTTAAAGGCAATCTCTACACGCTCTGCATCTGCTGTACCACCTACATCAAGAAAGTTTGCTGGTTCTCCACCTGCTTGCTTAATTAAATCCATAGTTGCCATCGCAAGACCTGCACCATTTACCATACACCCAACGTTACCGTCAAGATCAACATAACTCAATCCTACCTCACCAGCCTCTACCTCTACTGGGTTCTCTTCACGCTTATCACGCATCTCTAGGTAGTCTTTATGACGGAACAAAGCATTATCATCTATAGATACTTTTGCATCTACTGCAATAATTTTATCGTCACTTGTCTTTAATACTGGATTTATCTCAAATAAAGAAGAATCACTTTTTTCATATGCTGTAACTAGTGCCGTAACAAATTTTGTCATCTGCTTAAAAGCCATACCACTTAAACCAAGATTAAAGGCAACCTTACGTGCCTGAAATGGTAAAAATCCAGTTGCAGGATCTATTTCTTCGTGAAAAATTAAATGTGGAGTCTCTTCTGCAACTTGCTCGATATCCATACCGCCTTCTGTAGAATACATAATCATATTCTTCCCCGTAGTACGGTTTAATAATACACTCATATAATATTCTTCTGGCTCACTGTCACCAGGATAGTATACATCTTCTGTTATTAAAACTTGGTGTACTTTTTTTCCTTCTGCGCTCGTTTGAGGTGTTATTAGGTTCATCCCAATAATATCTCCAGCAATCCGCTTTACATCATCAAGACTTTTTGCTAGCTTTACTCCACCACCTTTACCACGACCACCTGCGTGCACTTGGGCCTTAATAACGTGCCATCCAGTTCCTGTATCTTCCGTTAGCTTTTTTGCTGCTGCTACTGCCTCTTCTGGTGTAGATGCAACAATACCGCGTTGTATCTCAACACCGAAGCTGTTTAATATTTGTTTTCCTTGATATTCGTGTAAATTCATAGTCTAGTAATTCTAAATTTTTAGTATTACAAAAATAACAAATGTTTAGTGATTGAAGGGTGTTTCTTATACACAATTACTTCGGAAATATTAACGAATTGGTTAATAGCTATAGCCATTAAAATTTAGGGGTTAAAATGATGTTAGATTGGAAGTGGGAAGTGGGAAAAATTTTATTCCAGTTCTAACAAATCCTATTAACTTTTATCTTTAACTCATTGCTATTTTTTAAAGCTTATTTAAAATAACAGATCTACTCTTGGTATGACTACTACGTTTCCGTAATTAAATATCAGCATCCAATAATTCTTGAACAATCGCTCTGGTTTGCTCACTATTCCAATCTGCAGCACCTGCCTTTTTTATTACAATTTTCCCATCCTTGGCTATTAAAAAAGTAGCTGGAATGGAACGTCCTTCTAGCTGCGCTGGCGGACTAAAACGTTGCAAATAAACCGGAAATGTATATCCTTTCTTTTTCATAAAAGCATCCACAACTTCTCTTTCTTCACCGCTTACAAAGTAAAAATCTACTTGTTCACCGTATGTGTCATATAAGTTTTGTAGCGACGGCATTTCTGCGACACATGGTGGACACCAAGTAGCCCACAAATTGATTAAAACTACTTTTCCTTTAGATTGCTTTAGGTTAACCGAGTTGTTTTCTGCAATAAGATTCCAGTCGTAATTTTGTAATACTACTTGTTCCTCCTTAGCTATTTCCGAAGGACTAAAAGCAGTTATCCAACTGACAAAAGAACGAATAGGCATTGATGTTTGTGATATAAAAAATAAAACTACAATAACGCCTAAGGCAATAGTACTCCAGTGTTTTCTCAGTGTCTCTTTCATATCGCAAAGCTACTTAAAAAAAGAAGAAGCTGCCTAATTACAATTAGACAGCTTCTTTAAAATATTTAGGTAGTAATAATGCGTTATGACGCGTTATCCTTCTTGATTTTATTCAATGCACTTCCTTCTCTATACCACTCTATTTGAGCTTCATTATAGGTATGATTTGCCATAATGGTATCCATAGATCCGTCTGCGTGCGTCACCTCTATAGTTAAAGGTTTTCCTGATGCAAACGATGCGATGTCTGTAAAGTTAAATGAATCGTCTTCTTGGATTTTATCATAATCAGATTCTGTTGCAAACGTTAAACCTAACATCCCTTGTTTTTTAAGGTTTGTTTCGTGAATACGTGCAAAAGATTTTACAAGTACAGCCGCAACATATAAGTGTCGTGGCTCCATTGCCGCATGCTCTCTTGAAGAACCTTCACCATAATTATGGTCACCCACAACGATAGAATATACGCTGTTTGCTTTATAATCACGTGCAGTATCTGGCACACCGCCAAACTCTCCTGTCAACTGATTCTTTACAAAATTTGTTTTCTTACCATAAGCGTTTACCGCCCCAATTAAACAGTTGTTAGATATATTATCTAAATGACCTCTATAACGTAACCAAGGTCCTGCCATAGAAATGTGATCTGTAGTACATTTTCCGAAAGCCTTTATTAGCAACTTCACTTTTGTTAAATCGCCATCATTTATAGGGTCAAATGGTGTCAATAATTGCAAGCGCTCACTAGTAGGGCTTACAGATATCACAACACCAGAACCATCTTCCATAGGCGCTACAAAACCATTTTCTTTCACCTCAAAACCTTTAGGAGGAAGTTCCCATCCTGTTGGCTCATCAAATTTAATTTCTTGCCCCTTGTCATTAATAAGGGTATCTGTAATTGGATTAAAATCTAATCTTCCAGAAAAAGCAATCGCTGCTGTTAATTCTGGAGATGCTACAAAGGCGTGCGTATTAGGATTCCCATCTGCACGTTTTGCAAAGTTTCTGTTGAATGAATGTACAATACTATTTTTAGGAGCGTTCTTTGGATCATCATAACGTGCCCATTGCCCAATACAAGGTCCGCAAGCATTTGTGAAAATTCGTGCACCTAAGTCTTCAAAGGTTTTTAGAATTCCGTCACGCTCTGTTGTATATCGTACCGTCTCAGAACCTGGGTTAATTCCTAATTCTGCTTTTAAGGTAAGTCCATTTTTATGCCCAAATTCTGCAACAGAAGCTGCTCTTGATAAATCTTCATAAGAAGAGTTTGTACAAGAACCTATTAAACTCCATTCAACTTTTAATGGCCAGTCATTTTTATTTGCTTTTGTTGTCATTGCTTCACCAACCGTTGTAGAAAGGTCTGGCGTAAATGGTCCATTTAAAAGTGGTCCAAGCTCAGAAAGGTTGATCTCTATAACTTGATCAAAATAAGAATCTGGATCTGCATATACTTCTGGATCTGCTGTTAAGTATTCTCTTATTTTATTTGCTTCATCTGCAACATCTGCTCTATCTGTCGCTCTTAAATAACGCTCCATAGAATCATCATAGCCAAAAGTAGAAGTCGTTGCTCCTATTTCTGCACCCATATTACAGATAGTTCCTTTTCCTGTACACGACATTGCCGTTGCACCTGGTCCAAAATATTCTACAATAGCTCCAGTTCCTCCTTTTGCTGTTAGAATTTCTGCTACTTTTAAGATTACATCTTTAGGCGCAGTCCATCCACTTAATTTTCCTACTAATTTTACTCCTATTAACTTCGGAAATTTTAACTCCCAAGCCATTCCAGCCATTACATCCACTGCATCTGCTCCACCTACACCAATAGCGATCATACCTAAACCACCAGCATTTACTGTGTGAGAATCAGTACCAATCATCATTCCTCCAGGGAATGCATAATTTTCTAATACTACTTGATGAATAATCCCAGCTCCTGGCGCCCAAAATCCAATACCAAATTTATTTGATACAGATTCTAAGAAATCAAAAACTTCGTTACTTACCTCGTTGGCATGTTTTAAATCTTGCGTTGCACCTTGCTTCGCTTGTATTAAGTGATCACAATGTACTGTTGTTGGTACTGCCACAGTTTTTTTACCCGCTTGCATAAATTGTAACAAAGCCATCTGTGCCGTCGCATCCTGGCATGCAATTCTGTCTGGTGCAAAATCCACATAATCTTTTCCGCGTCTAAAAGCTTTTGTACTTTTCCCATCCCAAAGGTGAGAATACAATATTTTTTCTGAAAGTGTTAGAGGTTTTCCTACAACCCCACGTGCAAGATCCACACGTTCTACTTTGTGGGCGTACACTTTCTTAATCATATCTATATCGAATGCCATATATAATAGTATTAGGTTTAATGAATTTAATGAAATATTATTCTTGAAATTGGTTGATTTCTCAAGTACTGCAATATACAAAAAAGTAGAAAGATTTTATAAAAGACATCTTAACCTTATACCTTCTTGCATTTTTTTTACTCACATTTTGAAATAAAAAAAAATAAGATAAATAAAAATACTGAAAATCAATACTTTACCCTGAAAGACAAAGAGAGATTTAGCATTTTAGGGAGTTTTAAAATTTTTATAATTATTAACCCCTTGACAACTTGTAAAGTTTTATTGTTTCCGAAGTAAAAGAAAATATCATCTAGGTTTGAGTAATTGCCTAATAACCAAAACGGCCGCAACAACCTCGCAGGCTCCGCCTAGCATAATCATAACGTTGGCATACGGCCAATGCATAATTTTCATCAGCGCACCAATAATGACGATGGCAGACCCGAAAATTAAAACCAATAATGGGATTTTAAAATCTTGAAGTTTCATAAGTAAGAAATCTTTATTTCTTCATTGCGCGATTAACGGCAAGTATCACAAGTGCAATAATAACGAAGAGTGCTCCTGCCCCTACTAAAAGATTTGCTTGTAAAAATCCTACGCCTAGATGCATCAATTTAAATACAGCACCTACAATAACTAGTAAAGCTCCAAAAATAAGTAATAAACGAGAGATACGTATTGACATAATGTTTAGGTTTTAAAACAGCCCTTCAATTATTTCTTCAATAGTAAGGCCTTCTGCTTCTGCCTTGTAATTTTTAATCATACGGTGACGCAATATTCCAGTAGCGACTTTTTGAACGTCTTCTATATCTGGAGAAAATTTACCATGTAACGCTGCATTTGCTTTTGCAGCAAGTATAAGGTTTTGAGAAGCTCTTGGTCCCGCTCCCCAGTCTATATATTTTTTTATAGTTTCTGGTGCAGCTTGACTATTAGGCCTTGTTTTACCTACGAGCGTTACTGCATATTCTACCACATTATCTGCAACGGGAATACGACGTATTAAGTCTTGAAAATCAATAATCTCTTGGGCAGTAAACAGCGCGTTAACCGTTGGCTTAGCAACTGCAGTTGTAGCCTTTACTATAGCTACTTCTTCTGTAAATGAAGGATAATCAAGATTAATAGCAAACATAAAACGATCTAACTGCGCTTCTGGCAAAGGATACGTTCCTTCTTGCTCAATAGGGTTCTGTGTAGCAAGTACAAAATACGGCAAATCTAATTTATAGTTTTCTCCCGCAACCGTTACAGAACGTTCTTGCATTGCCTCTAGTAATGCAGCCTGTGTTTTAGGTGGTGTACGGTTAATTTCATCTGCCAGGACAATGTTAGAGAAAATAGGTCCTTTAATAAATTTAAATTTTCTATTATCATCTAGAATTTCAGAACCAAGAATATCACTTGGCATTAAATCTGGCGTAAATTGAATACGTTTAAATTGAAGACCTAATGCTTGAGATACGGTATTAACCAATAGCGTTTTTGCTAAACCTGGAACTCCAATTAATAAGGCGTGTCCTCCAGAAAAAACAGAAAGCAACACTTGTTCTACCACCTCATCTTGACCAACAATTACCTTTTTAATTTCTTGCTTAAGGGCATTATATTTTTTTACTAATTGTTCTACTGCTGCTACGTCTCCCATTGATATATTAGTTCTTTAGATTTAAGTTTACGAATTTAAAATTTTAATTACGAAGTTTAAAGGTAATTTTCAAAAAGAAAAAGGTTAGTGAAGTAATTGTAACTAATCTTTAATTTATAAAGTTTCAAATTTTACTTATTTCTTTATCCAGCTCCCAGCAAACTCACAATCTGTATAATCTGTATTTACATTCACGTAGGTTTCTTTAATCTTTGTGTCTTGCCATTCTTCAATAACCTTAATTTGCTTTTGTTTTAATGCGAGATCTTTAATCTTCTCATAATCAAGTACATAATCTGCAGGATGTTCTTCAAACCTGTTTGTCACAGTTAAAATTTTAAACATATTTTTTCCTTGAAAATCTGTATCTTTATATATTTTCGAAACTTCTCCCGTCTTTAAATCGTATACTTGTGCTCCCAAAGTTGGGTCCATTTTGGTAAGGTCAAAACGAGTATCTCCCCTTACCGGATTTACTAACTGCCCTCCATTATTACGCGTTTCATTCTCATCTGAATATCTACGTGCTGCTTCTGCAAAAGGGATTTCTTTATCACGAATAGAAGCTCTTATAGTATCTATTTTTGTTCGCGCTGCATCTAAAGTTTCTTGAGTGATTTCCGGAAATATAATAATATGCCTTACATCTACTTCTTGACCTCTCACCTTATCTACCTTTAAAATATGAAAACCAAATTCTGTTTCAAAAGGCTCGCTAACCTCTCCCTCTAATAAACTAAATGCTTGATCTTTAAATTCTTTAGCCATTGGTGAATTTCGTCTCACACTACCTATAAGCCCTCCTTTTTGCGCAGAACCATCTTTAGAATATAACACTGCTTTTGTTGCAAAGCTACTCCCATTCTCTACAATATCCGTTCGCCATTCGTTTAATTGATCTATTACTTTCTGCCTTGATTCTGCTGTTATTTCTGGTTCTACCACTAATTGCGCCACTTCTACCTCTGCACTAAATACAGGGCGCTCATCTTCAGGAATGGCATAGAAAAAGGCTCTTACTTCTTCTGGAGTTACTTCTACATCTTGTATAATGGTGCGCTGCATCTCTGCTGCTAATTTTATTGTTTTATTGGCTTCAAAAAGCTCTTTACGTAATTGCGCAATACTTTCTTTTCGATAAAACTGCGCCACTTTTTCTTCCGTACCAAGTTCACTAATCATAAATTCCATTTGCTGATCTATTTGTTGGGTGATTTCACCGTCGCTCACAAAAATACTATCTTGTTTTGCATGATGCGCATAAAGCTTGTCTTCCATCAATTTACCTATGAGTTCACAACGCGTAATTTCTTCTGTAGAAACTCCTTGTGCTTTTAACTCTTGATAACTCAGGTCGATATCAAACTCCACGATCACGTACTCACCTACCACGGCTGTAACTCCCTCAACCTTATATTTACTAAAAGACTGGATACTATCTGTAGCAGCTTGATCATCTGCTGACTCTATCTTTTGTTCTTTAGCTACACCCGTGCTATCTACAACAATAACTTGGCTAAAACCAGTTACTGATGCTAATAATAATAATA
>JALZVC010000096.1 GCA_023301205.1 Flavobacteriaceae bacterium | reverse complement strand
CCTTGATTGTATTGTTTAGAGCCTCTAAAATCGGTGTGTGAGGTTGCTTGTATCACTAAATCTGGATACTTGTTCATGACTTGTACTAGATTGTCTAACTCAAAAGCAGCACGTGCTGTAATGTTTGATTTATCAAAATCAAAGTAGATAGGATTAAGTACAATGCGTTCTTGGGGTATTACAATCTTTTCGATTGGTGCTAGTTTTACAGTTGCAGCTATTTCTTCTTCATTACTTCCTGCTATTGCTACTTTGTTACTTTGGTAACCGTCCATAGTAACTTGTAACTCGGTATCTGTTTCGCACTCTACAATATATTCTACTTGTCCTTCTGCATTTGCTGGTTTAGAAGCTAGCGTATTTCCATTTGCGTCTACTAAACTGGTCATTGCACCTGCTAGTGGACCTCCTGTTTTTTGGTCTAATACTGTTGCTACGATTAATACATCACATAAAGGCTGTAGTTTTTTAATAGCGTAGATGTCATCACTTCCTTTTCCGCCTTCTCTATTTGAAGAAACAAATCCTTCTCCAGAGTCTTCATTTATATGAAACGCAAAGTCATCTCCATTACTGTTAATTGGGATTCCTACATTACGTATTGGTGCAACTTTACCATCTATCTCTTTGGTATAAAACACATCCATTCCTCCTAATCCTAAGTGTCCTGTAGAAGAGAAGTATAAAGTGTTATTACTACTTATGTATGGAAACATCTCTTGTCCTTCTGTGTTTACTTTTTGTCCTAGGTTTACAGGTGTACCAACCTCTCCGTTTGCGTTTAAAGTGGCTTTGTAAATATCAAACTTTCCAAAACCTCCTGGCATATCACTTGCAAAGTAAATCATACTTCCATCTTGGCTAATAGTTGGGTTTTTAATCGAGTAGTTTGGACTGTTTAATGGTAATGCTTCTATCTGAGAGAACCCATCACTTCCTTTGTTAGCTTTAAATAAATGTAGCACACTATACTTAGTGTTAGACAGACTGTCTTTTTCATAAATGTTTTCAAAGAAACTTTCTCTTGAGAAAAACATGGTCTTTCCGTTTGGTGTAAAGCTTACTATACCTTCGTGGTATTTAGTATTGATTTCTTTATTCAAAAGGGTTTCTCCTTGATAAGTACCATCCTCTAATAATGTATACTCATAGATGTCTAAAAATGGCTCTTCATTCCATCCATAGTTTTTTCTACTTCCATTTCTAGATGAAGTGATGTATAGTTTACCGTCTTGAAGTGTTCCTCCAAAGTCTGCATTAGCACTGTTAAGTTCTAAGCTTTGTGTATTAAACTTTTTTCCTTTATCTAGTATTTTTGCTAAATAGTCTGGATTGTCTTTATATAATACTGCACGCTCATCTGCTGGACGCATAGAGGCAAACTTATTCATTTGCGTGTTAGATAAAGCATACTTACCATTGGCTTTTAACATCTCTGAATATTTCCATAACGTTTCTGGTTCTGTATTACCAGTTTCTATTGCTTTGGCATACCATTTTTCTGCTTCTACTGTACTAAAAATATTGTAGTTAGCTTCTGCTAATCTAGAATATACATAAGCATCACCTGCACCTTTGTCTACTAATTTATTGTAGGCTTCAATAGCGTCTACAAATTGAAACTTTGCAAAGTGCTTATCGGCTTTCTTGGTTGCATTACTTTGTGCAAACGTTGCGCTGCTTATTAATGTGGCTAATATAAATAGTTGTAATATTTTCATTGTCTTGGTTAGCTTAAGGTATTAGAAATAACGTGGTGAACGTGACACTTTTCTTGGTAGATTAATATCAAAATTAATAAAGACTTCATGCGAGGAGTTAGTGACCACGTCTAATTCTGATTGGATACTATCATAGGCATAACCAATTCTTAGGTTTGGTGCCACTAAAAAGTTAACCATCCCACTAAATGCATCATCTAAACGGTATCCTGCTCCTACTTCTACAAAATCATACATAAATAAGTTAAGGTTAACATCAAAACTTATAGGTGCATCAAATGCTGCTTTTACTAAAGTGTGTGGTTTTAGCTTAAAGTTTTCTGATAAATCAAACACATATCCTGCAGCTCCAAAAAAGTGCTGTGTCTCTGAACCTATATTAAACCCATTGGTGTCTAAATGTACTGAGTTTAAAATATTTGGCATTGAGGCAGAAATATAAAACTTGTTTGGTTTATAGAAATATAAACCAGCTCCTATATTAGGTGTTGTTTCATTAATGTTTTGTGAGAAAAAAGGATCATTAGCATCTA
Source organism: Flavobacteriaceae bacterium (assembly GCA_023301205.1). Classification (GTDB taxonomy): domain Bacteria; phylum Bacteroidota; class Bacteroidia; order Flavobacteriales; family Flavobacteriaceae; genus Patiriisocius. The sequence continues at coordinate 1,415 of JALZVC010000096.1, read as the reverse complement.
TTAAATCTAATCCTACAAGTCCAATATCATGAAACGTGGCTCCTGCTTTTAAACCAAATGCTAGTTTAGTACTTGTTCCTACTGGTATGGTGTAAGAAAAGTCTACATAGGCATTAGTCTCGTTTACGGGTCCTACTTCATCACTGATTACTGAAAGTCCTAACCCTACATTTTTACCTACTGGTGAGTGGACAGCTAGTGTTCCTGTTGTTGGTGCACCTTCTAATCCTACCCATTGGCTTCTGTATAAAACACCTACTGCAACACCATCAAAGGAACCTGCATAGGCTGGATTAACCACATTCATGTTATACATGTACTGTGTGTATTGCGGGTCTTGTTGGGCTTGTACTGCTAAACTGACTAGGAGTACGAGATATAATATTTTTTTCATTTGTTATAGTATTGGTTTTCTAGTTAGTTTATCTGTTTATGTATACCCATGCGGCTCTTTGTTGGTCTCCTTGAAAGTTCATCACATAGTAATAAGTTCCTACTGGAAGCATATCACCATCATTAGACTGACCTTCCCACTCAGAAGAGTATTCCAATTTCGAGTAGACTAAACGTCCATAACGGTTATATATTTCTAGCTTCTGAACATCATAACTGCTTAAATCAAAACTGTCATTTATATCATCTCCATTTGGTGAGATACCTTGAGGAATAACACAAGTTTCTAATTCGGTTACCTCTATAAATGCTGACTCAGCACAACCTGTATCATTAAAAGTAACTAAGATTTCATAGTCTCCTTCTACTAATACTGTTGATAAGTCTAAACTAGTTTGTCCTGGGATTTCAACACCATCAGGATCAAACCATATAATACTAACTTCTGAAGCGGTATAATTAACAGCTTCTGCAGTTATTGTTATTGGAACTGTTGCATTTGGACATACTTCGTAAACTACATCTAAAGGAGAAGTTGTCTCTGGTGATATACCGAAGAATAAATCAAAAGTGGTGGTTTCAAAACAACCTGAAGTAGCATCTTCGACTCTTACATAAATAGTAGTTGCTCCTGATTGATAGTCATCTGGATTTGCTATTGCAGCTGTACTAGTTTGTGCATCTAGTAAAGTAGTGTAATAACTAAATATAAATCCTGTCTGACCTGCAATGATTATTGCTTCATTAAGAGTTAAATCATAATCTGCTATTCCATCATCATCATTATCACAACCTAAAATGTTGTCTGATTGAACTAATACTGGTTTAGGTGCTAGTTCTAAATCAAATGTTGTGGTTTCAAAACAACCAGTAGCAGCATCTTCAACTCTTACAAAAACAGTAACAATTGGAGATTCGAAATTTAAAGGGTCTGCTATTAAGTCTGAACTTGTTTCTGCTCCAATTAGAGTAGTATGATAACTAAATATAAAGCCAGTTTGTCCTGCTATAATAGTAGTTTC
>JALZVC010000095.1 GCA_023301205.1 Flavobacteriaceae bacterium | reverse complement strand
CGTTATTAACCTTTGATATCCATTAACTCTACATCAAAAACTAAAGTAGCGTTTGGCGGTATTACACCTCCAGCACCTTGAGCGCCGTATCCTAAATCACTAGGAATTACAAAACGTGCTTTATCTCCTTTGTTTAGCATTAAGATCCCTTCATCCCATCCTGCAATTACCTGTCCCATTCCCACTGGAAATTCGATAGGGTTTCCTCTTTTGTACGAAGAATCAAAAGTAGTACCGTCTGCTAGCATACCTTTATAATGTACAGAAACCGTATTACCAGATTTTGGCTTAGGGCCATCTCCTTTTTGTATAATCTTGTAGTGTAAACCACTATCTGTTTTTTCAAACCCAGCAACAAGGTCTGCCATAGAGGCTTCTTGTGCTTTCTTAGCTGAAGCTTCTCTTTCTGCTTTTGCTCCGTTAAATTTTCTAAACGTCTCTACTGCATTAAATGCTTTTGCATCTGCTCCTTCACGAATGATTTCCATGGTCTGGATAGTATCTCCTTGTGCGATACCATTTACAACTTCCATTCCTTCTAATACTTTACCAAAAACAGTATGTTTTCCGTCTAACCAATCTGTAGGTACGTGTGTAATAAAGAACTGAGAACCGTTAGTTGCAGGCCCTGCATTTGCCATAGAAAAGATTCCTGGCGTATCGTGCTTTAATTCTGGGTGAAACTCATCATCAAACTTATATCCTGGACCTCCAGCGCCTGTTCCGTCTGGATCTCCACCCTGTACCATAAAATCTGGAATTACACGGTGAAACGTTAATCCGTCATAATACGGAGTACCTTGTTCTTTAGCTTTGTTTTCTAGATTACCCTCAGCAAGTGCTACAAAGTTTGCTACTGTTCCTGGCGTTCTTTTGTAATGAAGTTGTCCAAGGATTTCTCCTTTTTCTGTTGTGATCTTAACGTATATACCGTCTTGCATGTTTCAGTTTTAAAAATTGACTGCAAAGATACGAGATATGGTCACAATGGTAAAATGCTTAGTCCTTTTTCTTAGGAGGCATTGGCCCTCTTAAATGAATAATTAATCCATTTAAAAAATTACGAAGAATCTGGTCTCCAACTTCCATATATTTAGGATGTTCTTCATTTCTAAAAAAGGCATTTAATTCGCTCTTGGTCACACTAAAATCTACTAATTGAAGAATTTTCACAATATCATCATCGCGCAGCTTGTGTGCAACTCGTAGTTTTTTAAATATATCGTTATTATTTAAAGGCATGTGTTGGTTTTGTTGTAAAGGTAGTTGAATGGAACTATTTAACAAGTCTATCTCATTTCCGAATTGAAAGAAATCATAAGACCTTCTTACCATTTAAGCTGTCAAACTCTCCAATAATCTCTGCTACAATAGTTGCCGCAGGTTTAATCTCGTGGATAAGTCCAGCAATCTGTCCTATCTCTAATTCGCCTTCTACGAGGTCACCTTCAAACATTCCTTTTTTAGCGCGTGCTCTTCCTAATAACTCTATAAGTTCTTCTTTGTTAGGGTTTGTTTTGTATAAATCCATCACATCATCAAAAAACTTGTTTTTCAATAATCGTACGGGTGCTAGCTCTTTTAAAGTCAATTGGGTATCGCCTTCTTTAGCTTGCACTACAAGGTCTTTAAAAGCACGATGGGCACTTGACTCTTCACTAGCTACAAAACGACTTCCTATCTGCACGGCATCTGCTCCTAAGACCATTGCTGCTAGCATACCGCTACCAGTTGCAATACCTCCTGCTGCGATTAAGGGGATTTCAAGTACTTCTTTAACCATTGGGATTAAGGTAAACGTAGTGGTCTCATCACGACCGTTATGTCCTCCTGCTTCAAAACCTTCTGCTACAACTGCGTCTACTCCTGCTTCTTGGGCTTTTAAGGCAAACTTGACACTGCTTACTACGTGTACCACGGTAATTCCATGAGACTTGAGACGAGCTGTATGTGTTTTAGGGTTTCCAGCAGAAGTGAATACAATCTTCACTCCTAACTCAATAATGATTTGTATGATTTCTTCTATGTTAGGATATAACATGGGCACATTAACACCAAAAGGCTTGTCTGTATCGGCTTGACATTTTATAATGTGTTCGCGCAGTACTTCTGGATACATTGATCCTGCTCCTATTAATCCTAATCCTCCAGCATTACTAACAGCACTAGCTAATCGCCAACCGCTATTCCAGATCATTCCTGCTTGGATAAGTGGATATTCTATATTAAAAAGTTGGGTGATTTTATTCATTTTAATAAAGTTATGACACCGAAGCTTGCCTCGTGCTTTTTAAAAAACTGATTTTTTCGTCTTCGAATTCAACTTCGATTTCGATTTTTTAGGGATTGCCCCTATAAAACTTATTCTTTTATAATCTTAAAACTGTTGGTTTTACCGTCCGCAGCGATATTAGCCAAATACACGCCAGCATTAAAACTAGCTAAATCTATACTATTATTTGTAGCAGCTACTTTTTGCTCTAGCACTTTTGATCCTAAAATATTATACAAGGTTATTGTTGCTTCCTGTGTCTGCTCTGGGAAAGAAATATTTAGTCTATCTCCAACTGGATTAGGATATACCGCAAAGTTATTTATTAATAACTCATCCTCTACGCCGAGTACTTGCAAGGCATTAAATGCGGTCTCAAAGTTAGGAATACCATAGCCCATCTCATTTGTTGGAGTATCAAATAAATGAGCAGATTCTCTAACAATTTGCATTAATTGGCCATTAGGAGTTCCCGGTCTTGATTGCCATAAACTTGCCACAGCACCAGCTATAATAGGACCACTAAAAGAGGTTCCACTATTGGTGGTCACATTTCCATCTTCACCTACTACAGCTGCACTTGCACCCTTTGCCAT
>JALZVC010000094.1 GCA_023301205.1 Flavobacteriaceae bacterium | reverse complement strand
GTTCATTGCGTCTCCTGCAGCGTTTTTAGCACCGTCCATTGCGTTTCCAGCCGCATCTTTTGCGCTGTTCATTGCGTCTCCTGCAGCGTTTTTAGCACCATCCATTGCACTGTTCATTGCGTCGCCAGCAGCGTCTGTTGCGCTATCCATTGCATCTCCAGCAGCATCTTTTGCACTGTCCATTGCGTCACCAGCAGCGTCAGTTGCGCTATCCGCAGCATTTTCCATTGCATCTCCTGTCTTTTCTATCGTTTCTCTACATGAAGAGACAGAAACGATTAATGCTAAAGCTGCAAATGTTGTTAGTACTTTTTTCATAATTTAAAATTTAAGTTAGTGTTAGTGATTTACTTGATTAAGACTACCTGCTTTCTAGTTAAATACTTCCAATGTGTTTTCGAAACGTACTTAACTTGAAGCGATAAGTTTTTTCTAGAGGCAATTGTTGTATTCGTAAATTGTTGCTACCATAAAACTCGAAAAGTCCTCATCTTCTTTGCAAATATACGTTTTTGTCATTTTATCGCGGCTCATGTTGTTAAAAAATTCAATCTCAATACATTATATTTCGTTTAAAAGATAAAAAAAAACTATAAATTAATACTAAGACAAGTTTAAGTGTGTAATCTAACATGCGGAAATATACCTAGTTAAATTTGGAATATATCCAAAAAATAGTATATTTGAGTATGGAAAACAATCTATCAATAGAGGCACGTCGGTTCAAGAAAGTGCGTGAAGAGCAAAAATACACGCAGCAATCTTTTGCCCAATTACTTGGTGTAGGCGCTACTACTGCAGATATAGAACGCGGTAAGACTAAAATTTCTGGTCAGATAGTGATGGAGTTATTACGCCAGTTTGATATTAATCCACTGTGGCTTTTTGGTAAAAGTTATACGAAGATTGTTAATATTGATGGAGGTGATGTGAGTCCTAAAGTAATCACATTAGACGTTGAGCAGAACGAAACGATTGCACTGGTTAATCAAAAAGCGGCAGCGGGATACCCTAACAACATTCAAGATTTAGATTGGTATGAAACCCTACCTGCTTTTAATATTCCATTACCGCAATACCGTAATGCTACCTATAGAGGTTTTCAAGTAGAGGGTGACAGTATGTTGCCTAGTATTAAACCTAACGAGTGGGTCTTAGGTAGGGCAGTTCCTAATGTTAGTGACGCTAGTGATAGTAAGATTTATATTGTCGTTCTTAAGGATTCTGTATTGGTTAAAAAATTACAGAAAGTGCCTAATGCACCTAATAAAGTACGGTTAATTTCTTTAAACCCAGAGTATATTCCTATTGATGTTTCTGTAATCGATATTCAAGAAATGTGGTTGGTGAATAGCAAACTGACATTTGGTATAGATGAGCCTAATGAGAGTGGGTTGCTAAGAGAACTGCAACAATCTATGGAAGAATTAAAAGGACAGATTAATAAATTGAATGCTTAAAACTATTCAGTGCTGTGACAATTACTCATGAATTTTACAAGACTACAAACCTTTTTAAGTGCGCTCCAAAAGAACAATAACAAAGATTGGATGGATGCCAACCGGTCAGAATATAAAGCTGTTCGAGATTCTTTTATTGAGTGGTTAGACCAAATGAACACCAAATTAGCTGCCTTAGATCCAGATTATTTTGACACTCCAGGAAAAAGAGCCATTAACAGAATTAATAATAATCTAATGTTTCATCCTAATAAACCGGTGTATAAAGATCATTTTGGTTCAGGATTAGATCAAGTTACTAAGCAAGGTGATTTCTATATTGAGATTGGTGTTAATGCGATTTTTATGGGTGGCGGTTATTGGCATCCTTCATCAAAAATGCTAAAAAGTATTCGAGATGCCTTTGACTATAACGGTGAAGAATTTAAAGCGATACTACATAAAGCCTCCTTTAAAAAATGCTTCGGAAATATGATAGATGGACCCCAGTTAAAAACAGCACCCAGAGGTTATCTAATCACACATCCACACATTGATTTACTTAAAAGAAAGTCGTTTGCTGTGGCGCATTACATTACTAAAGAACAGGCACTAGCTCCAGATTTAGATCAAAAAGTAATTGAAATCTATAAAGAGATGTTACCATTTAGGCGATACTTGAATCAGGCAGTAACGGTTTAGAAAAATAAGTGCAATCTTACTTTTTATTTAATATATGCGAATCAACGTAATCACAAATTTGTTTCGTTGCCCCCGTATTACTGTTAATCCAATGCTCACAAATCCTCCCTGTTTTACTTCGGAAATTTTTATCATTTACCAGTTTGGATATTATAGACGAACATGCTGCTGCATTAGAAATGGAGAATAATCCAGCTAACGATTGCAATCTTTCTGCTTCAGGGAATTTATCGAAGTTTTTACCAATAACAATGGGCACCCCAAAGGTGGCTGGTTCCAAAATATTATGAAGCCCCTTGGTACCCATACCGCCACCCACGTATGCAATATTTGCGTAGCTGTAAATTTTAGTAAGTAGACCTATCGTATCGATAATCAATACGCTTGAGTCTCCTAATGGATCACTAGTATTTCCAGCATTGATAGTTGAGTAGCATATACTTGATTTCTGTATCAAATTTTTAAGCTGCGAAATAGCCTCTTTTTTAATCTCGTGCGGCGCAATTACAAATTTTATGTGAGATGGCGCATTGTTTATATAGTCAATCAATACTGCTTGGTCTTCCGGCCAAGTACTCCCACAAACAATACATACGCTTTTAGGATGATGCAAGAACCTGTCCATGAAATCAAGCGAGTTGTCCATTTCAATTTGATGGCTTACACGGTCAAAACGGGTATCACCGCTTACTGTTACGTTATTAGTATTTATGGATGCCAATAGCGTTTCCGAAGTTATATTCTGCACAAAAATGTGGCTAAATGTTTTGAGTGCTTTACGCATGAAACCACCGTGACTTTTAAAATAAATTTGATTTTGTCTAAATACGCCAGAAACAATAATTGCTGGAATATTATTTTTTTTAAGTTCAAAAAGATAGTTGGGCCAGACCTCATATTTTACAAAAAACACACAGGCTGGATTGATGGCTTTAATGAACTTTTTAGCATTATATTTTGTGTCCATGGGTAGATAAACCGTCACATCTGCTAGAGTATTGTTTTTCTTTACTTCGTAGCCTGATGGTGAGAAAAATGACACTACTAATTTGTAATCTGGATATTCCGTCTTAAGTGCTTCCATGATGGGTACACCTTGCTCATATTCACCAAGAGAGGCACAGTGAAACCAAATGGAGCGATCTTGAACCGTTAAGATTTCAGAAATAATAGCGAATGTCTGCTTTCTTCCTTGAACAAATAACCGCAATTTTTTACTAAAAAATTGAGCAATCTGCAGATGGAAGTCCGCAATATAAATAAGGGTGTTATAGACAAAAGTCATCCGGTAAAAATACAAAATTGGTATTTTACAATCGAGGGTGTATATACTTTTAATAAGTCGCCCTCGCTCGTTGGTCTTTCCTCTAAGTATTTTGTATTTTCGCTCTTAGAATTATTTTAGCTTTAACGAGCAACTAATTAACAAGGTGTCCATCTTTATGGATAGAACGTATAAAATGCCCATTAACAATTTGAAAACAAATAGAAGAAGTGTATAAAGATATAATATCTTCATATTTCTAAATTATATTACTCGGATGAGAAAAATACAAATGGTTGACCTTAAAGGTCAGTACGAACAAATAAAAGAACAAGTAAATACTTCTGTTTTAGATGTAATCGAGTCAACAGCATTTATAAATGGACCTGAGGTTCATGCTTTTCAGGCAGAATTAGAAGCGTATTTAGGGGTGAAACACGTGATTCCTTGTGCAAACGGGACAGATGCATTGCAAATAGCAATGATGGGACTTGGACTAAAACCAGGAGACGAAGTCATTACTGCAGATTTTACTTTTGCGGCAACTGTAGAGGTGATCGCCTTGTTACAACTAACACCAGTGCTTGTAGATGTTGATCCAGTAAACTTTAATATTGATATAGACGCCCTTAAAAAGGCAATTACACCTAATACCAAAGCAATAGTTCCCGTTCATCTTTTTGGACTTGCGGCAAATATGGATGCCATAATGGAGCTTGCAGCAGAACATAATCTTTATGTGATTGAGGATAATGCGCAAGGGATTGGGGCAAATTTCACGGCTAAAAATGGTTTAAAAACAAAAACAGGCGCAATAGGTCACGCAGGTTCTACTTCTTTTTTTCCATCAAAAAACTTGGGTTGCTATGGTGATGGTGGTGCAATTTTTACAAATGATGATGATTTAGCATATACTATTAGAGGTATTGTGAATCACGGGATGTATAAAAGATATCATCACGATGTAGTAGGAGTGAACTCAAGATTAGATAGTATACAGGCGACGGTGTTAAGAGCAAAATTACCACATCTAGATGCCTATAATACAAAGCGAAGAAATGCAGCACGAAAGTACAATGCAGCGTTATCTGGTAATAAAAATATAATAACACCAACGGGAACTTGTACCGCAGGTAATTCTATCTGTGATACGTGTGACTGTCACGTTTTTCATCAATACACATTGGTGGTAAAAAATACTGATAGAGACGGCTTAGTCACTTTTTTAAATGAAAATGACATTCCTTGTGGGGTGTATTACCCGATACCGTTGCACGCCCAAAAAGCGTACAAAAATTCGCGTTATAACGAGTCAGATTTTAAAGTAACAAACCAGTTAGTAAAGGAATGTATTTCATTACCTATGCACACAGAATTAGATGATGAGCAGATTAGTTTTATCACTGG
>JALZVC010000093.1 GCA_023301205.1 Flavobacteriaceae bacterium | reverse complement strand
TCATAATCTTCCATAGAAGATACGCAAATCGTGTCTTTGAAGTTTTTTGCTGCTGCTCTTATTAATGAAATACCTCCGATATCTATTTTTTCAATGATATCTTGTTCTGGAGCTCCAGAAGCAACCGTGTTCTCAAAAGGATATAAATCTACAATGACGATATCTAATTGTGGGATGTTGTATTCTGCCATTTCGCAAACGTCACTCTCATTTTCTTGACGGTTTAAGATGCCTCCAAAAACTTTAGGATGCAACGTCTTAACACGACCACCAAGAATAGATGGGTAATCTGTTACTTCTTCTACAGGGATCACTTTAATGCCTAAATCTGTAATAAATTTTTCGGTGCCTCCAGTAGAGTAAATAGTCACGTTTAATTCGTCAAGTTTTTTAACGATTGGACCCAGGCCATCTTTATGAAATACAGAAATAAGTGCAGAAGTTGCTTTTTTACTATCGCTCATGATAAGTTTATTGCGTTTAAGTTTGATTTTAAGAAGCGGCAAAAATACATAATCATCACGCATATTTGTAACATTTGTTAATAGAAAGCGTCCAACATTTCATAACTTTATCTTCTGGTAAAAAGAATCAACTTACAAAACGGAAATCATCAACTATGCTCATTTATTTAAGAGTCCTTAAAGAGAGTTTTAATTTTGCGATAAACGCGCTTAAAAATAATAAGCTACGTACTTTCTTGTCATTGGTAGGAGTAACTATTGGTATCTTCTCGATAATCGCAATTCTTGCTGCTGTAGATTCACTTAAAAAAGAAGTAGAAGGCAGTATTAGCTCAATTGATACCAGTACGATGATTATCACACGTTTTTCTTTTGGACCAACCGAAGTTCCGCCTTGGAAGCGGGAACAATTTCCTAATGTGACGTACGAAGAATATCAATTGCTAAAAAAGTCTAATTTAGATATAGATGAAGTGGCTTTTGCTACAAGTGTACCTAGTTCTCCAATAAAATATGATGGTAATACCGTAAGTAATTTAAATATTAATCCGGTCACTTATGAGATTTATGAAATAGAGTCGATAAAAATAGAAGAGGGAAGATTTTATAATGAAGCTGAGTCAACTTCTGGTGCTCAGGTCTTAGTAATAGGTTATGAAGTAGCGACAGAGTTATTTGGTGCTCCATCTGCCGCGATTGGTAAAAAGGTAAGAATGTTTGGTAGGAAGTTTATGGTAATTGGTACTATGGAAAAAGAGGGGGGTGGTTTAGGAGGAGACTCTAAAGATACTGTTGTGATTTTCCCTGTTAACGCTGCTCGTAAAATATTTGGCGATAGTAAGAAAGGTGGATTTACCAGAATAATTGTAAAGCCAAGAAAAGGATCTGATGAAGAAGAGACAATTGCAATTATTACTCAAAAACTAAGGGTTTCTAGAGGCCTTAAACCAGACGATGTAGACACATTTTTTATTGCACAATTAAAAGGTTTTGTAGATGCAATTGACGATATAACAGGTCAAATGAATATCGTAGGTCTAATGATTAGCGGATTCTCTCTACTCGTAGGTGGTTTTGGTATAGCAAATATCATGTTTGTGAGTGTGAAAGAACGAACAAATCTAATAGGGATACAAAAATCATTGGGTGCTAAAAGACGCTTTATTTTACTTCAATTTTTGTTTGAAGCCGTGGTTTTAGCATTGTTTGGAGGAATCATTGGGATGTTCTCCGTCTGGGTGTTGGCCCAAGTAGCAAATGCGATTCTAGAGGATTTTACATTTGTACTATCTGGTTGGAATATGTTTATAGGAACATCTGTTTCTGTTTTTATTGGTCTTGTTGCAGGAATACTTCCCGCAATCTCGGCATCAAAGTTAGATCCTGTAGAAGCTATTAGAACAGGAATGTAATGCCAGCGGAGCTGGGAAATCACAAAAAAAGTAAATCCCAAATTCCAACAATAAATTTGTGATTTTTTCAAAATACTAAATAATCTCAAGTAACTGATTGATTTTTTGGCTGGTAAACTTGAATAGTAAGGTTAATGCTAACACACAAAATTGTACCGAAGTTAGAGAATTGCCGCTACCTGCTCATTTACCCATTCCAGAAAATCTTCATCTTCTTTAGTAAATGGATCTGCAGTATTAGAATCAATATCTATCTGCCCTATGTTTTTACCATCTTTAAATAAGGGCACTACAATTTCTGCTTTCACAGTAATACTACAGGCGATATAATTGTCTTGAGCCTTTACATCTGGCACTACAAAGTTCTCATTAGATAAAGCCACCTGGCCACAGATTCCTTTTCCAAAAGGAATTACTGTGTGGTCTGTAGCTTCGCCAGCATATGCTTTTAAATGTAAAGTCTCCGCTTCGTGATCCGCAAAATAGAAACCTACCCAATTATAATATGAAATTTCTTTCTCCAAAAAATCACATACAGTTTTCATTCTTGCATCTGCAGAATCTGCGGTGTTTTTAAGGATAAAAGCAACCTGGGGCTTTAAATTTTCAAGACTCATAACAAAAGGCGTAAATGTTGTCAGCAAAAGTATTTCATTGCTGCAAATCTTCCCAAAAATATTTACAGTATTTTTGTTAAAATTACGGTTTTATCCTAGTGAAAGTGCTTTTTAAAAAATACTGGCCAGTACTTAGATTCCTTCTTCTCTTTTTAGGAATGTATGGGGTATTGTCTGCGCTTTATTTTTTCTACTTGAGTTGGTCCAAAGACAGTGCCTTTTATCCAGACTTCTTTACGCACTTAGTTACTGTGCAAACCGAAGCTGTACTAACGACTTTA
>JALZVC010000092.1 GCA_023301205.1 Flavobacteriaceae bacterium | reverse complement strand
AGCAAAAAAAACTTTAAATTTTGTAACCTTTATAGCTTTATTACGTACAAATAAGTAACGCATACTTGTGTTTGCTAAACTTTACTTTTTTATAGTACATGAGACAACTTAAAATTTCTAAACAGGTTACAAATAGAGAGACTGCATCCCTTGATAAATACTTACAAGAGATAGGCAAAGTCCCTTTAATCACTGCCGCAGAAGAAGTAGAATTAGCTCAAAAAATTAAATCTGGTGATCAAGACGCGCTAGAAAAACTAACCAAAGCAAATTTGCGATTTGTAGTTTCTGTCTCAAAACAATACCAAAATCAAGGTTTAAACTTATCAGATCTTATTAATGAAGGTAATGTGGGTCTTATTAAAGCCGCTTCTAGATTTGATGAAACCCGCGGATTTAAATTCATATCTTATGCCGTATGGTGGATTAGACAATCGATCTTGCAGGCCTTAGCAGAACAATCGCGTACCGTACGATTGCCCCTTAACAAAATAGGAAGCATTAATAAGATTAAAAAAACAGTTGCTTCTTTAGAACAAATAAACGAGCGTCCGCCAAGTCCAGAGGAGATTGCAAAAGAACTGGATATGACTATTAATGACGTACAGGAAGCCATGAAAAATACGGGACGAAGTATTTCTATGGATGCCCCAATGGGTGATGATGAGGATTACAATCTATATGATGTGCTAAACATAGGAGAATCTCCTAGTCCAGATCAAGCCTTAATTATTGCGTCATTATGCACAGAGATTGAGCGCGCTTTAGAAACCTTGACACCTCGCGAAGCAGATGTGCTCCGACTTTATTTTGGGCTCTCAGATCAACACCCAATGACCCTAGAAGAAATAAGCAATACCTTTGACCTAACAAGAGAACGCGTAAGACAAATTAAAGAAAAAGCGATTAGAAGATTAAAACATACTTCTAGAAGCACGATCTTAAAAACATATTTAGGCTAGACTATGAAGCCTAACTTCTATTTTACTTCGGAAATTTTATATGTTCGACAAAAGTGAAATAGATGAAACGTTACGACAGTATATAAATCACCGTTTACGGAGATTAAAACTGTTCGTTTTTTGATTGATGAATGACCTCCGGCTGATTACCGGAGGTTTTTTTATTTTACAAACAAAAATGAAAATTTAGATAATATCATTATCTTAAATTTTTTAACCCTCACATTTTAATTATCTTCGACGTCCCCTATGAAAGCAATTTGTTATATTAGTAATTTTAGCGATAGTTTAAGAAAGAATGACATTGATGATTTAATTCAATTTGTCAATCTTAGAAATAAAGAACAAGGAATTACCGGAGTATTACTTATACGAAACAAATATTTTTTTCAAATCTTAGAAGGCGAAGATGAACAAATAGATATCTTATATTCAAAAATTGAAAAAGACACCAGACATAAAAGCCTTGTGAAAATTTTAGACACAAAAATAGAAGGGCACATTTTTAACGCATACAATAGTGGTGAATTTGAGACTATTGATAGCTACTCGGATATAAAAAAACTAATGACCTACTTTAGTTGGATAAAAAACGCCGACTATCTAGAGGCAGACGAACTAATATTACTGACTACTAATTTTCTTAAATACAACCCATGAAACAAAATATCATTGCTCCTTCTATGCTAGCCGCAGATTTTGCTAACCTTCAACGAGATGTTGAGATGGTGAATGCCAGTGAGGCAGATTGGTTTCATATAGACGTAATGGATGGCCATTTTGTGCCAAATATCTCTTACGGAATGCCAGTAATACAGGCGATAAAAAGACACGCAACAAAGCCACTTGATGTGCATTTAATGATTGAAAAGCCGGAGCGGTATATTGAAGAGTTTGCAAAAGTAGGCGCAGACATTATTACCGTGCACTATGAATCTACAGTCCACTTACATAGAACTTTATCTCAAATTGAACAAGCCGGCTGCAAAGCAGGTGTCGTTTTAAATTTAACAACCCCAGTTTCTGTACTAGAAGATATTTTATCAAAATGTTTTATGGTACTCATTATGTCTATTAACCCTGGTTTTGGAGGTCAAAAATTTGAAGAAATCACTTATGATAAGGTTAGAAAACTTCGTAAAATGATTGACGAACAAGGCTTAGAAACGCATATTGAGATTGACGGTGGTGTAACAAATAAAAACATTAAAAAGCTACAAGAAGCTGGCGCTAATGCCTTTGTCGCAGGAAGCTATGTCTTTAAAGCTGAAAATCCAACGGAGAACATTTCAGGCCTTAAAAAAATACTGGGTTAATAATTACTAGGTATCAAAATCCAACCAATTGCAGATTAAGTGCTTTATTAATGTGATCGTATATCACAGGAAAATGCTGTTTTAGCTCTTTTGGTGATTCAAAAAAGTACTCCGTGAGTACTGCCATAAACTCGTATTGATTAGTAAATGCATAGGCACGAAAAAACTTAGTCTCGTCTAAGGTCTTTTTCAACTCTTTGTTTGCTAACTGTTGCATAATCAAATTGAAGTGTCGCTTAAAACGAGTGTTATCTTGGTGTTTAGTCATCTTAACTTCTAAGTGCATGGCGTGCATAAATTCGTGAAGTCCAAGATTAATGTTATCATTATCTATGGTATAGCCTTCTTCAAAATCCTTCCAACTTATAACAAGTGCTTTTAATTTTGGGTTAAACTCTCCCTTATGGTAAGCGTCGTTAATAGTGCTATAAAATTCATTAGGATAAATCAATATCGATTCTATTAAATCGTACTCATATTCTTTTCTACCAAAACTTAATTTGCAACCAATTGCAGCAATAAGGGTTTTCATATCTTCCGTTACCACTACTCCTTCTCGCCCAATAAACTCTTTAGCATTGATAAAAGTAGCTACCCGATGTCTAAACTGTTTTTTATGCTTTTCTGAAAGCTTGTTGTAAAATTTAAATTCGCGTTTTAATAGCGTCTCTTGCGCCCTAGAGATATTCTTGTAGACGAAGAAATGTCTATATAAAGGGCGATTATAGGCCACCACATACCACTTTACTAGTAATTTAACAAGAAGATATAGGCCAATTAAAATAAATAAATAATAGCCAGAAACATACAATTTTGGGAGTGGTTCTTCTTGGGTTAAAGATAAAAATCTGACCATAAAAAAAAGTTCGTTCTAACTTAAGTGTTAACCTAGGCTAGAACGAACTATTACTAGTATTAGTGTATCTAACTTCTATTTAGAATGTTTAAGATATACCAGAAAAGTAACATAAATGAACCAAACAAGCCCAATGATGCTGCTACGTATTGATCTTCTTCATACTTGTGTACCATATTTGATGTTTGATATAAAATAGAGCCGGCTGCTAAGAGCACCATCCCTACGCTAAACCATAAGCCTAGATTAAAGCCAAAAAGCATTCCTGCTACAATCAAACCAATGGCTACAAAAAAGCCAATAGAAAGTATCGATTTTAAAAATGAAAAGTCTTTTTTAGTCACCAAAACAATTCCAGAAAGCCCTGCAAATAAAGCAACGGTCATTATTGCAGCTTGACTTAATATCCCTGCCCCTCCATCTGCTGCTGCAGACATTGCTATAAATAATAGCGGAATAAAAATAAAGGCTTCTGCAATCACATAAAGAAGAAGCGCTAGATATTGTTTGTTTTTATCTTTTGTACCCATTGCCATTCTCTCTGCATAACTTGTTGCAAACATAAAACCACCTAGCATAGCTAACCACAACATTCCTTGTGTTAGAGACAATGCAAAGTTAACAACCGCCGGAATTTGAAAAAAGACCATTTCGACTAAAATAAAAAGCAATACCGCTAATGCCAAGTGCGTGTATGTTTTTCTGTAAAAAGCTGCTTTTCTGTCTTGTGACAGACCTGTTATTAACAATGGTTGCTGCATTTGAGCATCCTGATTAAATGTTTCCATATTTTTTTATTGATTTTATTTTTTACTACTATCGCCTTTAAAATTTTGACTATTCACTTTAAAAAGTACGTTAAAAGTAGTCAAACTACCGTAACAACGTGTTATGTATTGTTGTAAATCTACTTTATCTTGATCGTCTAACGCTTTACTACTGTTAATTTTTTGTTCCATCACTCTTAGGCGATCCCGAAGCATTACTATTTTATGAAAAAAAGTATCAATAGGTATTTCTTTATCAGATAAGGAAATATCTTTTGGCTTTAAGATCAACTTGCCTCCTTTATATTTATCTGCAATAGGAACAATCTCGCTTACATCACTCCATTTTTTTAAAACGGAGCGCAAGGTTTTTTCAACCTCGTAAAAACTAACGGTATCTACCTCATCTTCTACGGCCTCTATAACTTCAAAATCTGTACCTATTTCAATGGTTTCTAATCCAGCATCAATAAACGTCACCCAATAGTTAGACGTATCTACGTTTGTGACTACTCCTTTCCCATATTCTGTATGGTTTATTCTTGATCCTATTCCTAATATTTTATTCATAAATATGTTTTCTTTTTGTAAAACTGAAAATTACTGAAATATTCTATTTAGAAAAAATTATGCACAAGCAAAATTTCAATAAACAATCCTTGAGTAAACAAATTTCTTTTGTAAGTTACTTCTCTAAATTAATTAATCCCATCGTATGGAACTTAAATTATCCGACCAATTAGCCATCGAGCGCACTAGACTTGCTAATGAGCGTACATTTTTAGCGTATTTTAGATCTGCTATCGTATTTTTAAGTTCTGGGTTTGCTATTGTAAAACTCGAAATACTACGTGAAATTGAATGGATAGGCTACGTACTTATTTTGATTGGACCCATGCTATTATTGATTGGTTTGATTCGGTTTATGTATGTAAAACGTAGTATCAGAAAATATTATAACTAATTGAAGATTCCAGATATTGTGGCAATATCTTTTCAAATTCAAAATCAGATAATATCCTATTGTAAGACTGTAACAAATGTTACAAAAGGTATTTATAAATGACAGCCGCTGTTTTGGTTAAGTTTTTACCTTGTCACAATATATATTACTTAGGATAGCTATCTTTACTTAAATAACATTTCTTAAATATTCATCTTATGAATTTAGTATCCATACTATGTAGTACACTATTATTTCTAACAGGTTGTAATAATGATGACAATAGAAACCAAGAAGAGTCGCAAGTGGAAAACAATATAGCTGTAACAGCACAAATTATAAGTGTAACT
>JALZVC010000091.1 GCA_023301205.1 Flavobacteriaceae bacterium | reverse complement strand
AGAAAATTTCAGAAGAAAAACCACGAAACTTAACGACGTCTATTAGCGCCCCCACGATTACCGCCACCACCTCTTGGGTTGTTACGCCGTGATTGCTGATGTTGTTTTTTATTTGCAGCTTGTTGTTCTAGAATATCTTTTAGATTATCTGTTTGCTCAAAACCATCCATGTGCACAGACTCCAATTTTTCGCCTAAGAGTTTTTCAATACCTCTTACGTACTCATACTCATCTACACTCACAATAGAAATAGCATCACCACTGGCTCCTGCTCTCGCAGTTCTACCTATACGGTGCACATAATCTTCGGGAATATTAGGCAACTCATAGTTAATCACGTGCGGTAATAAAGGAATATCAAGACCACGTGCTGCGATGTCTGTAGCGACAAGTACGCGAATGCTTCCGTCCTTAAAACCTGCAAGTGCTTTTGTTCGTGCTCCTTGACTTTTATTACCATGGATCGCCGCAGATTTAATATCTGACTTACTTAGTTTTTCTGACAATCTATTTGCGCCGTGCTTCGTTCTTGTGAAAATTAGCACCTGCTCCCAGTTTCCTTCGCTGATAAGCTTGGTAACTAAGGCTGTCTTATCTGCTTTATTACATCTGTAAATAGTCTGCTTTACTTTTTCTGCGGTACTATTCTCGCGCTCTGCTTCTACTAATACTGGATTAGTTAAAAACGATTGCGCAAGCTTCTTAATGTCTTTTGAAAAAGTGGCAGAGAACAAAAGGTTCTGTCGCTTTGCTGGCAACAACGCAAGTATTTTTTTAATATCTCTCACAAAACCCATGTCAAGCATCCTATCTGCTTCATCTAGCACCAAGAATTCTACTTGCTTCATAGTAAACACTCCTTGAGAGTGTAAATCTAAAAGACGCCCTGGAGTTGCCACAAGAATGTCTGCTCCTTGTTTAAGAGCACGTATTTGTGGGTTTGCGTTTACACCACCAAAAATCACAAGAGACCTTACATCTGTAAACTCTGAGTAGTCTTTAATTTCTTTTAATATCTGCGCCGCAAGCTCACGTGTAGGTGTTACAATTAAAGCCTTTACAGGACGATGTCTCTGAAACGGTTTTTGCGTAATTATGTGAAGCATAGGCAATGCAAAACCAGCTGTTTTACCAGTTCCTGTTTGTGCTGATGCTAATACATCTTTACCTTCTAATATTTTTGGGATTGCTTTTGCCTGTATAGGGCTTGGTGTTATATATCCTTTTTTGCTAATCGCTTTTAGCAAAGGCTCAGACAGGCCTAAATCTTTAAATGTCATAAAATGTGTTTCACGAAATAACACATTAACTATTAAAGGTCATTTCCATAATAAGCTGCGAAGATAGTGGTTTAAAAATGTACAATAGCATTTAACAAGTAAACCTCAAATAAAATAGCCACCCAAAATAGATGGCTAGTTAGTGTTAGGTAATAATCCAGTTTTACAATTAGCCTCTCCCCGACTCTAAAGGGATATTGAAAATAGTCCAAAATTTTAAAACACATAACCATTATCGTTGTCACTTTTTAGAGTTGGGGCAGATTTACGCTGCATTAATCTTCCTTTTTATTTCTTATGTAAAATCTTACTAAAAACCAAATAAGACCTCCCATTAAGAACAACGGCCAGATAGTAATCAGTCCTAAAACAAGAATCTCAACAATACTCCATCCATTGCTAAAACTATTTTTTGCTTTGTCATAAGTAAAATTAACGAGTAATCTAAAGCGCTTTCGTTTTCTCTAATTGGCTATGTCGATATTCTATCGGGGGCATACCCAATGAGACTTAAAGAATTTTTAAAAATGTTCGCTTTCACTATACCCTAATTCATAAGAAATCTGCTCTGCGGTTTTAGCAGAAAAAAGTAACAACCGTTTAGCTTCGGGAATAATACGTTCGTTGATAATGGCCAATGGCGTTGGATAACCTCCTTTTTAAAAACATTTGAAATCGTCCTGGGTGACTTAAACAATAGCTCAACATAATCAGTCACTTGATGTTTTTTCTTAAAATGTCCTTCCACTAAAACATGAAACTTCCGTATTAATTCTATTTGAGTGTCAGGTAATTCGACCACAGATTTCATGTTTTTCACAAGTCTTGAAGATCTGATTAACAAACGTTTCAGCATAACACGTAACATTTCACCTTGAACGTGATCGCGTGTTTCAAACTCTTCTTCAAAGACCGATATCATCGTATCAAAACTTTTAACTTCCTTTTCTGTGAAAGTGATTATAGGTGGCACAGAAGTTGCAAATTTTTAAATTTGCCTCTTCTTTTGTTAAAAAACGTAGCTATTATGCTACTATTATTCAAGACAAAGCAAGATTGCTTATTTTTACATTATATCATTGAAAACACATTATGAAAAAAATAGTATTCCTTCTTTTCGCCCTTAGTATTTCAGCAACAAGCCCTGCACAAACTGAAAAAGAAAAAGTACAAGAGACCGTATCGCAATCTCAAATAGAAGGACATATTTATTTTCTTGCAGACGATTTGTTTAATGGAAGAGCCACAGGTACTCATGAAAATAAAATTGCTGCATCTTATCTAGCAAATACCTTACGGAGTTATGGTGCAAAACCCAACCCAAAAACTGGAGATTATTATCAAGTGGTTCCCTTAGAGCAAACGAGTCCGCCAGCTACGATGTC
>JALZVC010000090.1 GCA_023301205.1 Flavobacteriaceae bacterium | reverse complement strand
GATTATGCATAAAGGTAGAACAACACAGCTCTGGCACATACCAATAACTAATTCTGAAAAAGAATTAATATCTTTAGTAAAGCTGACGACCATCTGTTTACGTAAATAAAAAGAAACGATTTTTTTCTATGACTTATAGTGAATTAGCAAATAAAGCCAAAAACAGTTTTCAAGAAAAAATACCTTTTGTTTTGTTTTCTTTTCCAGAAAGTAAGGAGGTTCATGCCTACTTTCAAAACTCTAATAAAAAATATACCACAGATACATTCGAGGAGTGGGGCTTTGTTATGGCGCCCTTTGACAGTGATCAAACTGCATTAATAATACCGAGAGAACATTCAGTCTGTTTTGATGTATCACTGCCAGAAGTTTCAAGTCATCCTACAACTGCTATACAAATTCCAAATGAAAATAAGGGCAAAGAACATCATATTAAGATGGTAAATGATGCTATTAGCGAAATGAGCACAAGTACTACTAATAAGATCGTGCTGTCTAGAAAAAAAGATATTAAACTTTCTAATTTTGATGTTGTTACCCTAGCTAATCAAATTTTCACAAAAGACTACAATGGCTTAAAATATCTTTGGTATCATCCAGAGACCGAAATCTGGTGCGGCACAACTCCAGAAACGCTTTTAAATTTAAAGGGAGAGAATTTTACTACGATGTCGCTCGCAGGAACACAAACGATAGAAAACGGAAAAAACCCTTCCTGGACGCATAAGGAAGAAGAAGAACAAAATATTGTAACGCACGAAATTTTTGACGCGTTGCACAATATTACACCTGTCTTAAAAATAACAAAACCCTACACGCATAGAGCTGGTACTGTAGCACATTTACGAACGGATATAACAGGAGTTATACGAAAAAAAAATGCTAAAATTAAAAAATTTGTAGATGCATTACATCCAACACCTGCGGTTTGTGGCACTCCATTTAAGGCTTCAAAAGATTTTATTTTGAAAAATGAAGATTACAGCCGTCAATTTTACACTGGTTTTCTTGGTAATATAAATTGCCAAGAAGATGGGTCACGACTTTTTGTAAATTTAAGATCTATGAAAATAGCAAATAAAATAGCTACTCTTTTTGTAGGTGGTGGTATTCTTAAGCAGTCTGATGCTGAAGAAGAGTGGGAAGAAACTCAAAATAAATTACAAACGATGCTTAAGGTTGTTGCACCTATGTTTTAGCAATTAGTTGTGAATGCCACTTTAATGCTCAAATATTCTAAATAATTCAAATTATTTCTTCGACATTTTAAAATCAATGTGGTATTAGGCGTATTTTTGTAGTTATGCAATTTTCGTCAAAGATACTTTCTCAGACTATCACACAGCTTTGTCTCGCTAAGGAGATTACGCAAATTGTAATCTCACCCGGCTCGCGGAACGCACCATTAACTATAGGTTTTACTGATGATGAAAGTTTTAAAAACTACAGTATTGTTGATGAGCGTTGTGCTGCTTTTTTTGCACTAGGTTTAGCGCAACAATCTGGTAAGCCTGTTGCCTTGGTTTGTACCTCAGGTTCTGCTTTACTTAACTATTATCCTGCCATTGCAGAGGCATTTTATAGTGATATCTCCCTAGTGGTCTTGAGCGCAGACCGGCCAGCAAAGTTGCAAGAAATAGGAGATGGGCAGACCATTAATCAAGAAAATGTGTACGCCAATCATATTTTATACAGCGCGAATTGTATAGAAGGTGAAGAGTATCAAGTGCATAATGAGACCGAAATCAATATTGCACTCAATACAGCAATAGAACTCTCAGGCCCTGTACACATAAACATACCTTTTTCTGAGCCACTTTACCATCGTGTGGACGACTTAGACATACGACCACAACACGTGCCAGCGCGTAAAATAATAGAGAGTAGTGAAGGGATTACTCCGGAAATGTTAGCACTTAAGAAGTATTGGTCTATTTCACAAAAGACACTTATTCTTGTTGGTGTACAAAAACCTAATGCAATTACTTCGGAAATAGTAAATAAGCTAGCGCAACTTAATAATGTAGTTGTCATGACCGAAACTACATCTAATCTCCACCATCCAGATATTGTGAATGCCATAGACCAGCTTATCGCACCTTTTGATGAAGCAGATTTTAAAGCATTACAACCACAACTTCTTATTACACTAGGTGGTATGATAGTGAGTAAAAAAATAAAATCATTTTTACGCGAGTATACTCCAGACCATCATTATCATATAGATACTAAAAAAGCATATGATACTTATTTTGCATTAAATGACCATATTAAGGCAAGTCCACAAGATGTTTTTGAGCAACTGATACATGAAGAAAATGCTGCAGAAGCTACCTATAAAAAGTTGATACTGGCGCTGCGCAAGAAAAGAGAAGAAAAACAGCTGCCTTACCTTGACAGTATGCCATATTCGGATTTTAAAGTTTATGAGCAGCTTTTTCATTATTTACCAGCTCCGTATCAACTGCAGTTGAGTAATAGTACTGCTATACGGTATTCGCAATTATTTAAACTAGACCCAAAAGTATCTATTTATTGTAATCGAGGCACAAGTGGTATTGATGGTAGTACAAGTACGGCTATAGGAGCAGCAGTACAAACCGAGGGTCCCGTTGTCTTTGTCACTGGAGACCTCAGTTTCTTTTATGATAGCAATGCCTTATGGAATAATTATATACCTACCAATTTTAAAATCATTATTGTTAACAATAATGGTGGCGGTATTTTTAGAATCTTACCCAAAGCAAAGACTGTAACTGATTTTGAAACCTATTTTGAAACCCGTCATAACCTGACTGCAGAACACCTGGCAAAGCAATACGGTTTTCAGTATACCAAGGCAACAGATCTAGATAGCTTAAAACAGGGCTTAAGTTCCTTCTTTACTATTTCAGAAACACCAAGTATTCTTGAGGTCTTTACACCACCAGAAATAAATGATCAAGTACTGGTTGATTATTTTAAATATATACGCTAGACATTCTATTAATTGTACCTTTGCCGCATATTTTTAAGCTATGATTAAAATAGGAGAATACAATACCTTAACTATTTTACGAGAGACGGAACCAGGTTTATATTTGGGTGATGAGCAGGAGAATGTCGTGTTATTACCGCACAGGTATAAGCCAGAACATTTTGAAATAGGGGATTCCCTAGAGGTTTTTGTTTACCTGGATTATGAAGAACGTCCTGTGGCAACAAACTTAACGCCGCACGTTCATTTAAACGATTTTGGGTATTTGCATTGTAGTGATGTAAATCAGTTTGGTGCCTTTATGGATTGGGGACTCCAAAAACAATTATTTGTTCCTTTTAAAGAGCAGGCACGACCTATGAAGGTAGGTAATTGGTATATTGTTTATTTATACATGGACGAGCAAACAGAGCGTCTAGTTGGGTCAAGCAAGACCAATAAATATTTAAATAATGATAACATTGCATTAGAAAAATATCAAGAAGTAAATCTTCTAGTTACCCACATAACAGAGCTTGGTGCTAATGTGATTATGGAAGGGAAACATAGTGGACTAATACATAATGACGATATTTTTGAAGACATCCGTACGGGAGATCGTGTTAAAGGGTATGTGAAAAAGGTGCGTGAGGACAATAAAGTAGATGTGGTATTACAAGCACCCGGCTATAGAAGTATAGAGCCTAATGCAAATTTTATTCTTGACGAAATTAAGGCAGCTGGAGGTTTTTTACCGCTTCATGATAAAAGTGACCCAGATGTTATTAAAAACGAATTGGGTATGAGTAAAAAGAGTTTTAAAAGGGCGATAGGAACATTGTATCGCGAAAAGCAGATTGTGATTAAGCCAGATGGGATTGCGCTTATTGGTGATGATACAGAATAACACTATTGTTTTTCGAGTATTGTATCAAAAAGTCTTCTTACTTGCAAATCACCAAAACCATAAATAGGTTCGCGTTTACAAAATTCTTTAAAGACAGGCGCAAACTCCTCTGTTTTCAACTCTTTAATAATTTGAAGTAATGACTCCATAGG
>JALZVC010000089.1 GCA_023301205.1 Flavobacteriaceae bacterium | reverse complement strand
TATCATTAAAGATACAAATACCGGTACACAAACAGACTTTGACGGAAATTACTCCATCAGCGCAGCTACAGGGCAAACATTACAATTTAGTTATGTAGGCTTTAAGGACCAAGAGGTCGCTGTTGGTGCTTCAAGTCGAATTAACATCACTTTGACTACAGACAACGCATTACAAGAAGTCGTTATCATTGGTAACGTTAATGCTTCTAAGGAAAAATCTAGTACATCTACCTATACTATTAGTGCGGAAACCATTGAGAACAGACCTAATGCGAGTATTGTACAAACATTATCTGGCCAGGTTCCAGGGTTAAACATATCTACTACTAGTGGTCAACCAGGTGGAAATTCTAACGTTAGAATACGTGGTGTATCTTCTATTAATGGTGATACTGAACCATTATTTATAATTGATGGATCTCCAGTGGATCAGGACAACTTTAGATCGCTTAATCCAAATGAAATTGAGTCTGTATCGGTACTTAAAGACGCGGGTGCAACTTCAATTTATGGTAACAGGGGGGCAAATGGTGTAATTATCATCAAAACCAAGAGTGGTAAATTTAACTCTAAGTTAAAAATATCTTATACTGGAAATGTATCTGTTTCTTCACTACAAGATGACGACTACAATTTATTGAGCTCTAGAGAACTTTTAACATTAGAAAGAGAAAGAGGTGTTGGAGTTGGTGGTAATGGTTTTCCAGTTGGATCTAATGCTGGTATACCTTTAACGGATGCTGAAATAGCAGAAGCTACTCAATTTGATTGGCTAGATTTTTTCTTTGATCCAGCAATTTCAAAAAACCACACGGTAAACATTAATAATGGTGGTGAAAACATTGCTAGCTTTATATCTTTTGGATATAACGATACAGAAGGTATCTTACGAAGCTCAAGTTTAGAACGTTTTAATATTAGAGCTAATCTTAATGGAAATAGTGTAAACAAAAAATTCACTTACAAATTGAATCTTTCTACGAACTTCTCGCAGAGTGGAGAACCGAATTCTGTTGGTACAGGTGGTATTAATCAAAATTTCGTCTTAGGTGCTTTACAATCTGTACCGTATATTTCAAGAGCAGACTATACTGATGGATCAGCTTTACTTGCCCCACTTACTTTTGCTAACACACCATTATTCTTAGTCGATAAATTAGAAACCTTTACTCGTGAAGAAGAAGAAATAAGATTACTTGGCTCTTTAGAGTTAGGCTACAAACTAACTGATAATCTAACAGTTACAACTATCGCAAGTAGTGACTTACAAGAAGAGACACGCTTAACTGCTCAAGATCCTAACAGTTTCAACGCATTATTATTTGCACAAAATGGAAATGAGACTGCAGGA
Source organism: Flavobacteriaceae bacterium (assembly GCA_023301205.1). Classification (GTDB taxonomy): domain Bacteria; phylum Bacteroidota; class Bacteroidia; order Flavobacteriales; family Flavobacteriaceae; genus Patiriisocius. The sequence continues at coordinate 3,342 of JALZVC010000089.1, read as the reverse complement.
TTTCAAGCACAACAATACACTCGTATATTTACATTTAACCAGTTATCATCACTAGTTTGGAATAAAGAGTTCGGTAAAAACACTTTAAATATTGGAGGATATACAGAGTATTTTAAAGCACATTTAGATACTTTTGGCTTCACCCAAGAAGGGCTTAACGCCTCTACTTTTTCTCCAGGTGATGGTAGTGCCTTTATAGGTGATAACGGAGATGATGACTTTTTCGTTGATGTTGCAAACGCAAATATTGCTGAGTCAGGATTGTTCTCATATTTCTCACGTATTGATTACGATTATGACACGAAATACGGTCTTACAGGAACAATACGTAGAGATGCATCTTCTCGTTTTGCAGAGACAAACCGATGGGGTACTTTTTGGTCTGTTGCAGGTAGATGGAACATAAGTAACGAAGCATTTATGGCAGATTCTGTTTTTAATTCTTTAAAATTAAGAGCTTCTTATGGAACAAACGGTAATCAAGATGTAACTGGAGGTGGTTTATTTGGAGGATTAAACTTAACACAATCGTTATTTCAGACGGCAACTGGTTTTCAAGGAGCAAACTCTCTTCAACTGGCAACAATACCAAATTCAGATTTACAATGGGAGACAGTTGCTACAGCTAACGTAGGTGTAGATTTTGAAGTTTTTAATAGCCGACTAAGAGGTTCCGTTGATGGTTACATTAGAAACACAACAGATTTATTCTTGGCACAACCAATCTCTTCAATTAATGCTACAACCCAACTTAATGTAAATGGTGGTGAGTTAAGAAATTCTGGGGTTGATCTTGCACTTTCTTATGACATAGTTCGTTCTGCAGCTGATGATGGTTTTAATGCAAGTGTTAATTTTGTTGGTAATTACAATAAAAACGAAATTATATCGTTTGGTTCAGGACAGGAAGAGATAATCGGAACTGGTCGTGTAGGCGGAAAAATATTCGAGATTTTCGAATTTAGATATGCAGGAGTTAATCCAGAAAATGGTAACCAACTCTTTTTAGATGTGGACGGAAACCTAACAGAAGATCCAAATCCAGATACAGATCGTGTATGGTTAGACAAGAATTTCATCCCAGATTTTGAAGGTAGTGCAGGATTTAACGTGGACTACAAAGGATTCTTCCTTTCTGCTCAATTTAATTACACTTTTGGTGTAGACAGATTTGATAATGACCTTAATGGTTTTCAAGACATAGACAACCTAGGCCAGTTCAATTTATCTAGAGATATATTTGATTCTTGGACACCAGAAAACACAGATGCTTCTTTACCATCACTTGATGCTACAAACTTGCAATTTACAGGAACACGCTTTCTAGACAGTGCAGACTTTGTTAGATTACGTTTTGCACAATTTGGATATTCAATATCAAAGAAATCTCTAGAAAAAACTTTTCTTACTGGAATGCGTATGTATGTTAACGGAGAGAATGTGGTTACATTTACAGATTGGAGAGGTTTTGACCCAGAAGCTCAAACTAATGCTAGTAGACTTTTCCCTACTCCACGAACATTTGCTTTCGGTGTTGAATTAGAATTTTAAAAAAAAATAATTATTAATTATATAATACTTATCAAAATGAGAAAATTAAAATATATCGCGGTTTTTGCGTTAGCTTCTATCGGCTTTACAAGCTGTGAAGATGCTATTGATATTACCCAAGTTGGTATCCTTAATGCGGATGCGGCTTTTACTACAGTAGCTGATCTACAGTTAGGACTGTTAGGAGCCTTAGATGAATTTGACCACACACAACAGATTCAATTTAACGCTCTTTTTACAGACGAGCTCTCAATAGGAGCAGATGGTGGAGGCCAAGGAGCAGGTGACGGTACCTCGGCATTTGTTTTAAATGCAGGTAGCGCTTTCCCAACGGCTTTGTGGTTTAACTACAACGCCGCACTTAATGCTGTAAACAGAGTTATAATCGCTTCAGAGGGTATAGAAATACAAGATGGCGAACAAGCACAATTCAATGACATTGTAGGTCAATTACACGGGCTTAGAGCTTATGCGCATTTTGAATTATTGTCTTATTTATCTACAGACTATACTGATGACAGTGCTTTGGCTACTATTCTTTTAGATTTTACTCCAACTACAGATCAACAATTACCTAGAAATACTAATGGAGAAATTTTCGCTTTAATCGATAGTGATTTAACTACAGCTAACAATTTGGTAGCTTCTCAGTCTAATCCTGTTTTTATAAGTAGAGATTTTGTTACAGCTCTTAGAGCAAGAATGGCAGCTTACAGAGAAAATTATGCACTGGCTAACACTTTAGCAACTCAGCTTCTAAACGCTCATGGACTAGCAGATCGCGACGAATATGTGAACATGTTTATTGACGAAGATTTTACGGAAGTTATTTTTTCAATGTCTAGAACAATAGGTGATAATTATGACCGTCAAGCCGCTCCGGGCGGTCTAGGAAATGCTTTTGCTGGTGGATGGGCAGGTGCAAATTTTGCATTTGTGAATTCTACTATCAACGGATCTCCTTTTTTTGAAATGGGACGTGGGTTATTTAATTTATTTGACCCAGCAGATATTCGGTTAGATGTAAATCTTCATCCGACATCAATTATAGACCCTAATTACCAAACAAGTACAAATCCATTAGGAACAGATGTTCTTGTGATTTCTAAATACCCTGGTAAAGGTGGTCAAAACTTATTGAATGACTTAAAAATATTTAGAACTTCAGAGATGTTATTAATTGCTGCAGAGGCAAGAGCAGCTATGGGTGATTTAAATGGAGCTGCATCTTTAATTGACCAATTAAGAGACGCAAGATTTGGTTCTGACCAACCTACACCATCATTTGCTTCTGCTCAAGAAGCATTTGGAGCTGTTATTGACGAAAGAAGGTTAGAACTTGCTTTTGAAGGACATAGATATAAAGATTTAAAACGTTTAGGTGCGCGAGCTGGAAGAGGAATTGATAGAGACGTAATAGACTGTCAATTTTTGAATGCTTGTGATTTACCTTTAACAAGTAATTTATTTACAGTGCCAATCCCTATTATTGAATTGGACGCTAACTCTAATATCCAACAAAATCCAGGATATTAATTAGTTGTTGTTAATATTAAAAAAGGCTGTCTGAAAAGACAGCCTTTTTTTTTACACACTATTATCGTTAGATTACAAAACCGGCGTAAAGTAAATTTCCCTTTACTTAATTATTTCAATGTTTAATTGAATTAAATAAAAAAAAATAATTTTACAGAATAATAACAATAAAATTGTTTTCTTAACATATTTTTAGCAATTTTGCATCTATAGTAATAATCAAAGAACATTTATATGAAAACAAAATTATTTTAT
>JALZVC010000088.1 GCA_023301205.1 Flavobacteriaceae bacterium | reverse complement strand
ATTTTTGCATCTACGTGTTTTGAAAGAAAAACTCCCGCACCCGGATTGGGGTGACGCATTACCACCATATCTACTTTCATAGATAAAATATTATTTACCGTATCGATAAGGGTTTCTCCTTTTTTAACAGAAGAGGATGCTGCCGAAAAATTAATGACATCTGCAGAAAGTCTTTTTTCTGCAATTTCAAAGGAAAGTCTAGTTCTCGTACTGTTTTCAAAAAACAAATTGGCAATGGTAATATCACGTAGTGAAGGCACTTTCTTTATCGGTCTATTAATTACCTCCTTAAAATGATCTGCTGTCTCAAAAATGAGTTGGATATCATCTTCAGTGATGTATTTTATTCCTAACAAATGGTCTACACTTAATTCCATTTTTTTTATTCTTTGTTCTCCCTCTCTGCCCTGCGAGCATCTTTCCCCGAGGGAGAGAACTAATTATATTTTTAAACTACTTCCTGCCTTAACTATAATCTCATTTTCAATGCTAACAACTCACTGCTCATCGCACATTAAGTAAACCGCATCTTCTCCATCATTCTCTTTCCAGCATACTTTTACTTTCTCATCACCTATGGCATCTACTTGTCTTCCTCTGTAATCTGGCTGTATGGGTAGATGACGACTAAAACGTCTATCTATTAATGTCAGTAATTCTACTTCTAGTGGACGTCCAAAATCTTGTATGGCAGTAAGCGCACTTCTAATACTTCTACCAGTATATAAGACATCATCAATAAAGACTACTTTTTTATTTTCTACGACAAAGTTAAGTTGTGTCTTATTGGCTTCTAATGTTCTGTCATTCCTTCTAAAATCATCACGATAAAAGGTAATGTCCAGATACCCTAGCTGGATATCCTTAATTTTATATTCGTCTTGTAGCATTGTTTTTAACCGTTCTGCAAGAAAAATACCTCGTGGCTGGATGCCTACAAGAACTGTATTGCTAAATGTATCGTGATTTTCAATTAATTGACAAGCCAGTCGGTGAAGTGCTATTTGCACTTCTGTTGCGTTGAGTAACACTTTTTGGCTCATAGAAGTTTCTGAAATTATATTCAGGATACAAATTTAAGGGTTTTCATTGAATAATCTATGGTTTCCCCAATAGAAAAAGCCTTCCGCAGTGGAAGGCTTTAAAAATATAATAATGATCGTTTTTATCTTTTAGATACTTTCTGCGTAAAAGTACCAGCAGAAGTTTCGATATTAACAAGATACATCCCTGTTGATAAAGAAGACACATCAATCGTGTTATCACTAAAAGTAACGTTCATATTTCTTCCTTCAATAGAATAAACAGTTACTTCATTCAATTCAGCACCGCTAGGTAAATTAATGTTTAAAACATTTGTTACTGGGTTAGGGAACAAAGAAGCTCCCTCTAAAGCGCTGTCTTCTAGACCTAAAACACAAACAGCTCCATAAGAAAAATTACCTAATAATTCTCCACTAGCATTAGCGCCTTCCATTTCTATTCTTGTTACAGGCTCGTCTGCATAAAATCCAAAAAATGTTTCAGCAGCTACAGGAATAGCTAAATCAAAAGTTTCTATTAAGACATCACCTTCTCCAAATATCCTTAAAGTGGTTAAAGGATCAGAATTGTTCCAGATATCAAAACCAGCTGCAAACACACTAGGATCAAAAGTTATCGTAGTAAATTCAGCAAAAGTATTTGATCCTACAAGTGGTTCTGCATTACCAATAGCTCCAGTTGGAATATTAATTATATCTGTTCCATTAGAAGCCTCCACAGCAAATCCTTCTTCTATTTCTCCAGCAGCAAAGCATGCATCACCTGCAGAGCTTATTGAAGTTCCACAATTCATAATTGCCGCAGGGCCATTATCAAATATTTCCAAACTCAAATCCGCAACTGGACAATTTTCATCTACCGCAGCTGTGAAATCTGCCAAGTTAGCAAAAGTATCTACTACAGCAGCGCGACCATTGTCTACTCTAGTAATTGTAGCTGTTCCACTATTATTTTCGTTGTTTACATCTTGAGTTCCAAGCTCCGTAAAAGATTGTTGACCAAATGCAATTGCACCACACAATATTGTTGTAATTAAAGTAATTTTTTTCATATTATAATATTTATTTAAGATGCAAAGATAATAAAAAAAGCCTTTCAAATAAATGAAAGGCTCTTTAGTGTTAAAATTTCAGAAAACATTATTTCCCGTCCATTTTGTCTTTAAGCGCTTGTAATGCTGAGTTTGCATCCCCTAATGTAGGTTTAGACTCATCAGCTTGTTGCTTCGCCTTAACTGCGGCTTGCTTAACAATCTTCGCTTCTTCTTCTTTATGTATAGACATATGAGATGCTACCACTTTCTTGAATTCTTTGTTGAACTCAATAATTTGGAATTCTGCTTCTTCACCTTTCTTCACATCTGTTCCGTCTTCTTTTTCAAGATGACGTTTAGGTACAAATGCAGAGATGTCTTCGTTAAAGTTAATTACAGCTCCTTTATCTACAACCTCATCAATAGTGGCTGTATGTGTAGTTCCTACTGCAAATTCAGCCTCATACTTATCCCAAGGGTTCTCCTCAGTTTGTTTGTGACCTAAACTTAACTTACGTCCTTCAACGTCTAACTCAAGTACTTTAACTTCTAGTGTGTCTCCTACGTTAGTAAACTCACTTGGATGCTTGATTTTCTTAGTCCAAGATAAGTCTGAGATGTAAATTAATCCATCAATTCCTTCTTCTAGTTCTACAAAAACACCAAAGTTTGTGAAGTTACGTACGATACCTTTATGAAGTGATCCAACAGGGTACTTAGTAGTAATATCTGTCCAAGGGTCTGGCGTCAATTGCTTGATACCAAGACTCATCTTACGCTCTTCTCTGTCTAGCGTTAAGATTTGTGCGTTTACTTTATCACCAACGTTTACAAAATCTTGTGCACTACGTAAGTGTGTAGACCAAGACATTTCGCTTACGTGGATCAATCCTTCCACACCTTCAGTTACTTCGATAAATGCACCGTAATCTGCGATTACAACTACTTTACCTTCTACTTTATCACCTATCTTAAGCTCATCACCAAGTGCTTCCCAAGGGTGTGCACTTAATTGCTTAAGACCAAGTTGGATACGTGTTTTGTCCTCATCAAAGTCGAGGATAACAACGTTTAACTTCTGGTCTAATTCTACAATCTCGTTAGGGTGGTTAATACGTGACCAAGAAAGGTCTGTAATGTGTACTAATCCATCTACACCACCAAGATCTACAAAGACACCATAAGAAGTAATGTTTTTTACAACACCTTCTAATACTTGTCCTTTTTCTAATTGACCAATGATTTCTTTTTTCTGTTCTTCGATATCTGCTTCAATAAGCGCTTTATGCGATACAACAACGTTTTTAAACTCGTGGTTGATTTTCACCACCTTGAATTCCATTGTTTTCCCTACATAAACATCGTAGTCTCTAATAGGCTTCACATCTATCTGTGAACCTGGTAAGAATGCTTCGATTCCGAAAACATCTACAATCATACCACCTTTAGTTCTGCATTTAACAAAACCGTTAACGATAGTTGCTTCATCGTGTGCTTTATTAACACGATCCCAAGCCATAATTGTTCTTGCCTTACGGTGAGAAAGAATTAATTGTCCTGTTGCGTCTTCACGAACATCAATTAATACTTCTACCTTATCCCCTACCTTAAGGTCTGGGTTATAACGAAATTCGTTAAGAGATATAACACCTTCACTCTTTGCGTTGATGTCAATAATTGCATCACGGTCAGATAAAAATACTACTTCACCTTCTACTACTTCATTATCAATAGTATCTACAAAGTTGTCCTTAACTAATTTTTCAAACTCGTCTAACTTACCATCATCGATTGGGTCAATACCTTCCTCGTAGTTGTGCCAGTTAAAGTCTGCTAAAAATTTGTCTGGATCACTCTCTTTTAAAGAAAGCTCTCTTACTGGTTTTGTAGGAGCCGCAGCTTCTTCAACCACAGCGGCAGCCTCTACTGCTTCTGCAGTAACCTCTGTTGCTACTTCTTTAGTTTCTGCAACTACTTCTGTAGCTACAGCTTCTACTTTTGCTTCTGTAGCTTTTGCTGCTACTTCTTTGTTTGCTTTATCAGCCATTATAATTGTTCTTCTGGTTTGATTTGGCTTTCGCCAAAATGTGCCAGATTTGTATTCTGTGCTTTTACAAGAAATTATGCGACGATCCCACAGAAGGGTTTGATTTTGATTGTTTTAACTACTCTATTTCTTACTTCTATCGCTAGAGGGCAGCAAAAATAATTCTTTTCTTTTGATTACCAAAGTGTTTGGGTCGTGTTTTAAACAAAAAAAAGCGACTCAAAAATGAGTCGCTTTTTTCTGATTCTTAACTCTTAAACATTTACAGAGAAATATCTATATAAATCTCTCCATAAATCGTATTACCTGTCGTTGGATTATTCCAAGAAAAAGTACCGCTATTAATAAGCGCACCTCCTTCACTATAATAACCCGTATCACCTAAGGCGCTAGTGTTATACCAAAGATTCCAAGAAGTAACACCAGAAGCAATCGTAGTTTGTTGAGAAAAAGCTACAATACCTTCGTTACTAGTACTAAGAATATCAACAATAGGAATCCACGAAGCAAAACCTAAGGCGCTAAAACTTCCAATTTCTATAGTTGAATCTGTATACATAGTTCCGTTTAAAGTTACCATAACATCACTAATGGCTGTACCAGAAAAAGCATTAGGATTAAAAGCTCCATTAGACAATATATTCCAAGTTCCAGAGAAACCACCACCTGTTTGGTTAAACGTACCCGTATAACTTGTCGCTCTATTAGCATTTGTACTTTTTATTACATACCCAAAATAGGACTCATTATTTAGTGCCATACTTGTTATCTCTGGGTTATTAAGGTCATTCATGGTTATTGTAAAACTTCCACTTTTTCCAGTATAATTATACTCTTGTTCCTTATTATAATTGGAACTTGATTTAAAATACATTTTTTGATCTCCTACCATCTCTATTGTAGCGTCATACTTTGTATTATTACCTAGATTAATCCAGATCTTACCTCTAGACTGGTTAGACTCGTGCGCCACTACACCATGATAGATTCCTTTTTTACTAGTATCAAAAGCTACACTTGGCTTTTGTTGCTTTGCATTTAAATCAAGTTGTGCAGTAAGATCTGCAGCAGCGGCTTCTTTAGCTACTGTTTCTTGTTCACATCCTGTTAAAAAAACTAGTGCGCAGGCTGCACTTAAAAATAGACTTTGTAATCTCATTATATTGGGGTATAAAATTTGCCAAAAAAATAGCTAAAAAAAATCCTAGACAAAGAAAATGTTCTGAACGTACCCTATAGGGTTCTGAATGTCTATAAAAAATTAAAAAAGGTGCAAAAAAGAGTATTTCGTCTTTAAAAAACATATTACACCTAACTTTAGTTGCGCTAGATACCGCTGATTTAAACAAAAAAAACGACTCCAAATGGAGTCGCTTTCATAAACGTAAAGTTTAGACTTAATTATAAAAATCCTATTATCATGCAAAACTAGCAACTATAAAATGAAGTATCTTTTAAAGAAAATTGATTTTACTTAAAATATCTTGTTTGTATTTTTTCCCAATGGGTATTACATTTTCCTTAATAATTATAGAGGTATTATCTATTCGCTCTAGGTAATCTAGATTTACAATATAACTGCGATGCACCCTAATAAATTTTTGGTTTAGTTTTTTAACAATATCATTAAGACTTATACGTAGCAACTGTATTTTATTATTTTTTAAAAACATCTCACAGTATACATGCGAGCTCCTTATGTAGAGAATATCATCAAATAAAAACTTAAAAAACACACTTTTATCTTTTACAAAAAAGGCATCTTTAATAATTAAATTTGCTACATCTACTTGCCCTGTTTTTGAGGCATAATTAAAAAGTACAATCTCAATCGCGCTATATAATTCTTCTTTAGAAAAAGGCTTCACTAAAAACGCTGGCGGGTTTACTTTCTTAACCTCTTCTATCGTAGCGATGTCAGAATTTGAAGTTAAAAATATAAACGGAAAGTCATAATCCTCATTTATTTTTTTTGCAATATCTACTCCCGTCTTACTCCCTGATAACTGGATATCTAAAATAGCAATATCTGGCATCACTGTCTCAATAGCCGCTATGGCCTCCGTAAAATTTATTGCAGGCTCTAACGCATCATAGCCTAAATCCTCTAAGGTATTACAGATAGTATCTGCAATAATCATTTCATCTTCAACAACTAGTATTTTAACTTTACTCATATTAATGATTTAGACTTTGCTTTATTTTAAAAGAGAAATAGTCAGTATAATAATTTCGGAAAACATGACAGGTTTACTATTTAGCCAATAAAAAAATTCCGTCCTTAACTCACGCTTTTTCTAGCATTAGTATTTTTAAAAGTAATCTCAAAATTTGCTCCATCTTTATTAAACTGTACTAACGTTCCTTGCAGTTGCTTCACTAATCGTGTAACAAGTCTTAAACCAAGGCTTTTAACCTTTTTAAGATTAATCGTATCGTCTAAGCCAGGTCCACTATCTGCGATAATTAAATTATATGTATCTGTTTTTTCTAATTTGTTTATAGAAATATTTAGCACATTATTTTCTGCGCTATCAAAAGCATATTTGTACGCGTTTGTAATAATCTCATTAATGATTAGCCCTAACGGAATTGCCGTATCTACATCAAAATACATATCTGTAAGCGCAACATTTGTTGTGATTTTTTTATCTGAGGCATAAAGAGCAGTGATTTCTTTTATCAAGAGTTGAGTATACTCTTCAAAATCTATTAAACCATTTTCATTTTGATATAATTTTTGATGAATCAACGCCATTGATTTTACTCTGTTCTTACCATCATTAGCCAGTGACAAAGCCTTTTCATCTTCAATACCTTTAGTTTGCAACTCTAGTAAACTCGAGACGATTTGAAAATTATTTTTTACACGATGGTGTACTTCTTTTACAAGTAACACTTTCTCTTTTAGTGCTTCATCAATAATGTGGTTTTTATCTTTAAGCAATGTTGCTTGTTTTTGAGATTTCCAAAGAAAAAACAACGCGACTAAAAAAAACATTGCTACTACTACTCCAGCTCCAATATAGATTTTAGAACGTGTTTTTTCATTTTCAATGTCAATGTCTTTTATCTTAACAGCCTGTTCTGTTTGAAAAGAGGCTAGTGATTTTGATAGGTCCTGAGAATACAAGTTTTTTGTTTGATTAACTACGTGGCGTTGATACTTTAAAGCTTCTTCGATATAGCCATCTCTTTCTAGTGCATTGGCACTTTCTGTAACAATATGGATATCATCGTTTATGTTAAAAACAGCTTTAGTTTCACTTCTAATTTTTTGGGTAAACTCTAATGTGTTTGTAACTTCAAATTTTTTAAACATCTCTTTTTTAGCCTCTGAGTTTGATGGTAAAGCAGCTAAATATTTAGCGTATAATGCATAACTATCTAATTTTGTGTCTTTGTTTTTATAAACATCGTTTAATAGTGATAGCACTCTTTTTTCATGCCCTCCTTTATAGATATACCCATCAATTAAGTGTTGCACTATGATACTATGATAAGAGCTGTTTTGCTCTAACTGGCTCTCAATACGTAAACTTTCTTCAAGAACATCTATAAACGCTTGTAATTTTCTTTGGTTCACCAATATATCACTTTGATGATATAACGAAACAATCGCTAAGTATTTATCATTGTATTTTTCAGCAATGGCAAGATTTTTATCAATTATTACCTGCGCAGTCTCAAAATCCCGTTGGATAAACAACATAATAATATTGTGTGAACTGGCGTGTGCTTTATTGATAACCACAGTTTTATCTGTAGCATCAAATTGATTTAAATAGCTATCTAATTCTGAGTTTATAAATGATGCTTTGTCTAAAGCTTCATCTTCTCTTAAATAATTGATCTGGCTTATTTTTAACTTAGCATAATCAACATTTATTTGATTTACATCTTCTGGAGTTTGAATAAATGTATTGATATAATCTGAAACATCTATATAGTCTATATCATATCTTTTTGATGTATTATCAATAAAGGTTTGGTGTGCTCTATAGGATAATTTTTCACCATTAACTATAGCTAACAACAAACTGGTATAGTCTGTTTTATTTTTAACTGTATCAATGTAATAGGCTGCAGAATCTAATTGCTTAGACAAAATAAAATCTTCAATCGCATGTATAAGAGGTTTCGTTTCTTTATTCTCCGTGTGAGGTTGCGCATACAACGCTAGAGCGCTACTTAAAAAAAAATATAGTAGTAGTACTTTTTTTTTCATTTTTACTTTGATTTTTAAAACTGTAAATATATGTTAACATACCATAGTAAATACCATAGTAAATGCCATAAATACTTAATCAAGAAGTTAAGATGGTACTTAACGTACAAACAAAAAGCGACTGTCTCTCAGCCGCATTTTTGTATGTACTACCAAATAAAAATTAAAATCGGTATAATTCAAATATATTTTGTGATGTGCCTTCTACGAATGTAATAGTAACAAGTTTTTAAACAGCGGGAAATGTTCTGAACGTAAGCTATAATGTTCTGAATGAGTCTTTAATTAAAACCTATAATCAAATAACTGAAGTCCGCTATAAAAAGCAACTCCTGATTATGATACTTTTTCTAAAAAACAAAAATCTACATTCGCGATATTACGTAAACGTCTGTATAACTTATGTTTGCATGATAGCACCCCAATGAGGATGTTTTTTTTGCGCGCAAACCGTGCGGCGCTATTTCAAATATTTTTGAGTCTAGTAGGTTACTCCTTAAAAGATAATCAAAATAAGACTCCTCAAGTAACCATTGCCTTTTCTGTGGCACAAGATTATTATCATTTTCAGGTTAAAGTTAATATAGTGGGTATACATAAGGATAAACAAGAATTAATGTTTGAGTTATTTAAATCTGAGGAAGATGCAGATAGCTTTGGTGAAAAAGGAACTGGAATAGGCTTAACCACCGTAAAATTTATTATCACCAAACTAGGTGGCGAGATTAAAGTCAACTTAGAACCTGGTAAAGGAGCAATATTTAGTTTTACGATTAAGAAGTAACCCAATTGCATGCATTTTTCTATCTTTGAATAATATTTGAAATCAGCACATGCAGTTTAAACATCCAGAATTACTTTACGCACTTCTTCTACTGCTCATTCCTATTATTATTCACCTTTTTCAGTTACGAAAATTTCAGAAAACTGAATTTACCAATGTTGCTTTTCTTAAAAAAGTAAACATCCAGACGCGTAAAAGTTCGCAACTAAAAAAGTGGCTTACCTTATTGTTAAGAATGGCAGTCATTGCGTGTTTGGTTCTGGCATTTGCACAACCCTTCTCGGCATCAAAAACAGCACTCAACACCAACAAAGAAACCGTTGTTTTCCTAGACAACTCTTTTAGTATGCAAGCCAAAGGTCCTGATGGTCCATTACTACAGCGTGCTATGCAAGGTTTGTATGAGTTACCAGGAGAAGAAAAAGTAACCTGGTTCACTAACGATAATGTTAACAGAGACGTCACTTTAAAAACGTTTCAGACAAAAATACTGCAAACAGATTACAGCTTTAAACAATTAACACCTAAGCAAGTTGTTTTAAAAGCGGAGCAATTGTTTTCTAAAAATACGGGCGCAGAAAAACGACTAATTTACATCTCAGATTTTCAATTAAAAGAGGCCTTCCCTTCTATACCAGAAGATCTTAAGGTAAATGCCGTTGCGCTATCACCAGAGCGAAAGCAAAATATAACGATAGACACTGTTTATATAAAAGGTAAAGACGCTTCAAAACTTACCCTCGAAGCACGTATAACGGCTCAAGGTAGTAACGAAGCGATTCCTGTATCGCTTTACAATAAAGAAGTACTTGTAGCAAAAACTACAGCAGAATTTACAGAAAGTGCAACCGTATCGGTCGATTTTGAGTTAGACAAGGACAATGCGATAGATGGTCGCATCGTGATTAACGATCCTAACATGAATTATGATAACACACTTTACTTTAGCCTTAACGAAGCAAATAAAGTAAACGTGCTTGCTATTAATCAAGGTGCTGGTGGTTTTATTAGCCGTTTATTTAATAGTACTCAATTTAACTTTACGCCGCAATCCCATAAGAATCTCGACTATAATGCGATCCCGAAACAAAATTTCATCATTCTTAATGAGCTAGACAATATCCCTGCACCTTTAACTGCTGCCCTTCGCTCGTTTTCAGAAAATGGTGGTAGTATTTTTATTATCCCTTCGGCAAATGCTTCTATCAACACCTACAACACCTTACTCAATAGCTTAAAGCTGGGAACTATGGGAGAGCGCATTTCCGCAGAAAAACAGATTACTAAAATCGCTTTTGACCATCCTTTATATAAAGACGTTTTTGAAAAGCGCGTAGTGAATTTTCAATACCCAAAGGCGAGTTCGTTTTATGAGTTGGCAGGCACAAATGCTGCTGCACTATCTTTTGAAGATGGAAAGCCGTTTATTGTACAAAAAGGCAATCACTTTTTAAGCACGGCTCCTTTTGCTTCGGAAATAACCAACTTCAAGAGCTCACCTTTAATTGTCCCTACCCTATATAATATGTCTCTGCAAAGTTTACCCTTGCCAAAACTATATTACACCATAGGAAAACCGAATACGTTTGCCGTCCCTAACAAGTTACAACAAGACCAAACAATTACACTTAAAGATAGTGTGGCTAGTTTTATACCTTTACAAGTAGCGGGGGCAAATAAAGTGACGATCACGACAGACGAAACACCAGACCTTGCGAGCACTTATGCAGTACTTAAGGATGAAGATTTTATTGAGAACGTTAGTTTTAATTATTCTCGTGACGAAAGTATTTTACAATACGCATTACCAGAAGACTGGGAAGGTGTTTCGAGTTTTGACAGCATCCCTGAACTTTTTGAAAATATAGTTAAAGACAATACAATAAACGAATTTTGGAAATGGTTTGCCATTGCAGCCTTCTTGTTTCTGTTAGCAGAAATGTTCGTGTTGCGGTTTTATAAGAAATAACTAACCACTATAAACGATACAGCTATGAAAATACTTCTAAAATCTGCCACCATCGTTGATCCTCAAGGCACACTTCATTTAAAGAAGCGTGATCTTCTTATAGAAAATGGTATCATCGTGCAAATCGCGTCAAAAATAGCCGCGAGAGATAAAATGCGATTGGTAGAAAAAGACAACCTTCACGTTTCGCTAGGATGGATGGACAGCAGCGTAAGTTTTGGGGAGCCTGGATATGAAGAAAGAGAGACGATAGAAAATGGTCTCAACGTTGCGGCAGCCTCGGGTTTTACAGATGTCTGCGTAAACCCAAACACGCAACCCGTTACAGACACTAAAGGCTCTGTACAATTTTTAATAAGTAAAGCAATAAATCACGCGGTTAACATCCTACCTGTTGGTGCCATGACTAAGGGTGCAAAAGGTGAGGAACTAGCAGAGCTATATGATATGCAACAAGAAGGTGCCAGTAGTTTTTATGACTACAAGCAACCCATACAAAATGCAAACCTGCTAAAAATAGCATTACAATACACACAGAACTTTGACGGGCTTGTACAGTCTTTCCCTATGGATACTGCCATTGCTAACAAAGGAATGGTGAACGAAGGCAAGTCCAGCACAGAACTAGGATTAAAAGGCATACCAACACTTGCCGAAGAACTTCAAATCTCTAGAGATTTGTACTTGCTAGAATACGCGGGAGGCAAACTGCACATCCCAACTGTCTCTACAAAGAGATCAGTGCAACTCATAAAAAAAGCAAAAAAGAAAGGGCTAGATGTTACCTGTAGTGTGGCTGTGCATAACTTAATGCTCACAGATGATGTGTTAGCGACCTTTGACACGCGATATAAAATAATGCCTCCCTTAAGAACCAAAACAGACCTAAAAGCTTTGCGCAAAGGCTTAAAAGATGGTACAATCGATGGTGTGACAAGTGACCACGCTCCTATTGATATAGAATACAAAAAAATAGAATTTGATCACGCACAATACGGCACCATCGGACTAGAAAGTTGTTTTGGAGCTTTGGGTCAAATGTTTGATATTTCCGAAGCAATCACTGCACTTACTTGCCTAAGAGCACGTTTTGGTCTTGAAACGGGCGAAATCAAGGAAGGTGTCAAACTACCACTAACGCTTTTTAATCCTGAACCGAACTGGATTTTTGAGAGTGAACATATTTTATCTACCTCCACTACTTCTGCCTTTGTGCGCCAGAAAATGAAAGGAAAAGTATATGGGATTATTTCTAAAAACAAATTGAAACTGAATTAAGATGTCTGAAACAAGTCCTCCAGGAAAAAACAAAGCAATTATTACATACATTACTTTTGTGGGTTTGCTCATTTCGATGTCTATGAATAGTAACGAGAAACACCCTTTTGCCACGGCACACATAAAAAACATGTTTGGGATAGTACTGCTTTGGATTTGTGCGATTGTGTTTGACAAATACATCAACTTATTATTAGGCCAACTTTTTTACTGGACCTCCATCGTGTTACTTATTTACTCTATGTTTAGAGCCATTACTAACAAAAAACCTGGATTACCTTACCTATCAGATTGGTTTGATAAGTGGTTTAAATTCTTAGATTAAGTACGCCTGATGGCGAAAATCCCAATAAAAAATAATCCCGATAGCTATCGGAACCAAATTCTGACAAATTCGTATCGTTGAGAATTAAATTGAACACCAATGGAACAAACCCTTTCTTTAGAACATAACTATAAAGCACCTGCAACAAATACAGGTTCAAATCCTGCAATAATTCTGTTACACGGGTATGGCAGCAATGAAGATGATTTATTTTCTTTCGCACCAGAATTGCCCGATCATTACCATATTATTAGTCTAAAAGCGCCACTACAAATGCAACCTTCTGGTAACGCCTGGTATAATATTTATTGGGATAATACAGATGGTAAAATGAGTGACATCCCTCAAGCGATTGACGCACGAGAGTTAATCGCAAAATCTATTGATGAAGTGGTAGAAAACTATAACGCAGACGCCAATAATATTACTCTTATAGGTTTTAGTCAAGGTACTATTTTAAGCTTTTCGGTAGGTTTAAGCTATCCAGAAAAAGTAAAAAACATTATCGGACTTAGTGGTTATATAAATACCGAATTACTAATAGAAGGCTACGAAAAAAGTGATTTTAGCAAACTAAACGTCTATTCTTCTCACGGAAATATAGACCAAGTATTACCCGTAGATTGGGCACGTAAAACAAAACCTTTTTTAGCAAATTTAGGCATCGATTGCGCCTATTCAGAATTCCCCGTAGGTCACGGCGTAGCACCTCAAAATTTTCATGAAATGAAAGAATGGCTAATGAGTAGTTAGTTTTGTAGCTCGTAGGGCGCTTCGGTTGCAGTAAGTGGACTGTATGGAATAGAAGAAAAAAACTTAACAATACACAATACATGAGACGCTGCGCTTGCTTCCCCCTTCCGAGTCGCCAAAGCCGCCCCACCTTCCCCTGAAAAAGGGGAAGGAGCTTAGAGCAGACTATTTGTTTGTTACTTTTGTTTTTTTACTACCAGTGAAGCCTCCTACCAATTAAAGACCAAAGTCTACAAAGGATACAACACCGTTTTAATTGGATAAATATCCAATTCATTTTTCTCATCAAAGAAATACTCGATGATCACTTCGCCCCAGCGCTGGCCGTCAGAGAAATCTGCTAGAATCCATCTATGGTTTAAAAACTTGATTTTATTGATACGCATAGGGCCTCGATCGCCTTTAAATTCTACAAGTGGGTTACCGCCTTCTAATCCGTTTTTATCGTAGATCTCATCGGTTATCATTTGTTTTACTTTTACGGGGTCTAAATCGTATCGCTCTAAATACGTCATGGCATTATCGTTGCCGATTAAGCGGAAATAATCACTTTCGGAAACGGAGTTTTGTAATACAACTAAAGAATCGTTTGCTTTTTCTAACTTTTTAGTCAATCCGTTGATGGACTTTTCTTGCGATTCGAATATGGTTTTCTCATTCATATACTGAAACAAAATGTACAGTACTGCAAAGAAAAACAAGTACATAAATAAACTCTTTTTCATATTTAATGCCCGTTAAGACCGGTTTTTTTACAATGTTCTGCAAAAGAACATTTGGTTATTATTTAGTGTTCAAATAGAACAATCGCTATAACTTTATTAACTACAAAAATAATTTAAACTTGGTTAATTGGATTGTTATGTTTTAATAAACTTTGTTTAGTTTTT
>JALZVC010000087.1 GCA_023301205.1 Flavobacteriaceae bacterium | reverse complement strand
CCTTGTTCGTTTTCCTTAAGAGCCTTGATAATTTGACTCTCGCTAAATTTGCTTTGTTTCATTGTGACAGTTTGAATTTAAAATTAATAAATTCGAATTAATTACTGTCCTATTTTTAGGGAAGCCTGGATGATTATAAACGTTTATAACCGTTAAAAACGGCTAAATGATTAAACACCTGAAAACAGCAAGTTGTAGTTAAACAAATGTGATATTTGAAGTGTGAATTAATGGTAGGAGGGACAATAGTGATTTCTATATTAAGAGTAGAGTGTTTACTACTATAAAGTTTCCGAAGTAATAAAGCAGCCTATTACCATTGCAAAAAAATAAAATCTATCCCTCAAAATCATCACCGCCATCGCCGCCGCCGCGATTACCTCTTTCGCGTTTCTTTTTCTGGTTAAAACGATAGGTGAAAGATAGATTGACAGATCGCACCCTAAATTGGAATTCACTGTCACTTATAAACGAATCTGTTTGTGTAAATGATTGCCTTCTACTAGAATTAAAAATGTCTCTTACATTTAATGCTAAGGTTCCTTTATCTTTAAGGATGTCTTTACTAAAAGCTAAGTTTGTAAATAGAAAACCTTCGGTATCAGTTTGTGCATTATTAGTAGGTCCGCGATAAAAGAGTGTTGTTTGCCAGTCAATTTTGTAAGGTAATGTTACTTTAGCGCTACCCCGGGTAAAATAACTAAAGTTATTTGCTCCAAAATCTGTTCCTTCAAAACTTCCGTCTGTTTGAAACACAAAAGCATTTGCACTAGCATTAATACGCAGCCACTTGTAGGGATTGTAAAGAATAGCCATTTCTGCCCCGTACCGTTGGTTTGTACTTAAATTAATAGGGATAGTACGAATAATAGGAATTCCATTTGCTGTTTCTAAACCTGTATCTTGCTGTATGCGCTCAAAAGAGTCTGTCTCGTATTGATAATAAACAGAAGATGTCAATGTAATGTCATCCCAACGTTTTAAGTATCCAATATCAAATGCACTTGCAAATGCTGGTACTAAGTCTGGGTTTCCCTGAAATACATTAGCTTCACTAGAACGCGATGGAAAAGGATTTAGATTACGACCTCTTGGTCTATTTATCCTTCTGTTGTATCCAAAAGTAATGTTCTCTCTCTTTCCAATCTCATAGGTTAAGTTAAGTGTAGGGAATAGTCCATCTGTGGTATTGTCAAAATCTAGTGTGGTGCCAAAAAGAGGGTCTTCTTCTCCTATAAACGCATCAACGGATCCTTGTTGTCGTGTACTCTCATATCGTAACCCACCTAAGATTGAAAATTTACCAAATTTATTACCATATTGCGCATACAACGCGTGTACGTCTTCTTTATACGTAAATATATTAGAAAGGCCGTCATCTCTTATAAAAGTACCACCAGCAACATCTTCTTCAAACAACTCATAATCTGTTACTGTATCTTCAAAATTACCACGGTAACCTGCTTCAAATTGTGCATTTTCTCCAATTGGTTTTACATAATCAATCTGCGCTAAATATTCCGTTTGGTCTTCAATGTTTGTAATATCTTCTGAGGGAAGTAATTCTAGTTCAGGAAACGAGTTGAATTCAGAAATGAACGATTCCTCTATTTGTTCGTCATCAGAATACTGAAAAGCTGAGGTAAGTTCGTGACCATCCTCATCAAATTTAGTGATGGAATTTAGAGAAAATTGAAATGTTTTGTCATCTTGATTCTCTCTTTCTATACGGCTTCTGCTCACAGCGAGTTGACCGTTTGGGACGAGTTCATCTGTTAAGTTGTCGGTTCCAGAATCGTTATCACTTAGTCTTAAAAATCCACTGGCAGTAACAGATGTCTTTTCTGAAAAATAATATTCTATCCCTAAGTTAGTATTTAAACCACCACGATTTCTATCAAAATCTCGACTCTCAAGTACAACGCGATCAATAGTGTCTGTAAATAGTATTTCGCCATTTTCATCTCTAATTACATCGCCATTTTCATCAAATTGCGGAAGGAAAAAAGTATTGTCAAAAAAGGCATTTCCTGGAGAACTACGTCTACTAAACCCAGTAGTATTAAAAACATTAAACTTATCTGTTCTTAAATTAAAGTTGCCAGTTATACCGTATTGTTCAGGGTCTCCTATATTTGCTTGTATCGATCCGTTAACTCCAAGGGTTTTCTCTTTTCTAAGGATAATATTGATGATACCTGCAGTTCCTTCTGCATCATATCTAGCAGAGGGGGAGGTAATTACTTCTACTCGTTCAATAGATTCTGCTGGCAATTGACTCAATGCATCAATAGAACCAAATCCGGCAATAGCAGATGGTCTGCCATTAATTAAAATACGAACGTTACCATTACCTCTTAGAGAAATCGCTCCATCTACATCTACATCTACAGATGGTACATTACTAAGGGCATCACTAATTGTTGCTCCACTTGTGGTAAGATCTTTACCTATATTATATATTTTTTTATCTAGTCTAATTTGAACCTCAGTAGTTTCTGCACGTACCACAACCTCGTCTAGACTATCAGAATCTAACTCTAAAAAAACATCTGGTAAGGTTGTGTTTTTTGTTAAGTTTTGTCCGGTTATTTCAATAGTTTTAAATGAGATATACTCATAACGGACTGTGTAGATTCCTGCGGCAACTTGAATAGTGTAAAGACCATCTAGATCTGTTATTCCTCCAGTTATTATTTTACCACTACTATCAATAAATGACACTGTTGCATATTCTAAAGGCACATTAACGCCTTCTTCAAGTATTTTACCAGAAATGGTTATATCCTTTGGTAAATTAGGGCCTTGAGCAAAAGCTAAAAGGGTTAAGAATGAGAAACAAAGGGTTGTAAACAATTTCATAGTTGGTATAAGTTTTTTTTCTTAGACCGCAAAAATATGTTTGTCCTTCGCCCTAGATTCGTAATGTTTTGTTAAAACATTAGGGGTGTATCACAAGATTTCTAAAACACGAGAAGGAGGTCTTCCTATTACCGCTTTATTCCCTTTCACAACAATAGGTCTTTCCATTAGTTTAGGAAAATCAATCATCGCCTGTATGGTTTCTTTATCGCTTAAATCTGTTCCTTTAAATTGGGTTTTCCAGATAGCTTCGTTCTTGCGAATAAGTTGTAAAGGCGTGATCCCAAGTTTCTGTATAATACTATAGAGTATATCAAACTCTAAAGGATGGTCTATGTATTTAACAATCTCAATTTCTTCTTTTGTAGCCTTGACATTTTTTAGTAATTCGATAATGTTATCTTCCATTAATAGTAAACATTCGCGAGATTTACTGCAACGTGGGTTATGGTATATGGTGATCATTGGTGTTTTTTTTTGCTTCGGAAATGTTAGTTTGAACAGGAATAGGGTTCTATTTGAAAACTTAGGCTTTGCCCCCTTCAGTGTTTCGGGTTGAGAATGATTAGGTTATGTTTATTACTTGCTCCGAAACCCACCTTCCCCTGAAAAAGGGGAAGGAGCTTTATTAGCTAGTATGTTTTTTAGTGTGGATTCAATTTCTTTAAACTCTAAATTCATTTACTTAACTCCCTTCCAGTTCTTCTAATTCTGTGTTAAAATCATACTGCAAGTCTTCGTGCAGTGCGGGGATTTTTCTTGATATGTATTCTAACTGTCTTTCGTAGATGTTTCGTATCACGCTATTTCTTTTTACGTGCGATTTATAATTCTTTAAAACGCTGCAAAAATAGAGTAGGAGTTCTACTTCGGTTTCTTTATTGCCAGAGTATCTAATGTACTTCTTGGTTTCTTTTAAAATTTTTCGAATGTTCTTTTTAATAATGTAAACTCTGGTGGCTGATATTGTTTCAAAACCTTCGTCAACGAGTCCTTTAATGCTCTCGCGGTAACTCTCTTCGCTATCTGCCTCAAATAATAGATAGGTGAGTAGTTCCTTGTTTTCTTTCTTAAAACGTCCTAAACGAAGACAGAGTGCAGTGATTTCTTCTGGCGAACGGTGTTTAAATTCTTTTTTAATTTCTGCTAGGGTGGCGATTTTCACGAGTTTACTATTGTTTAATGTAAAGATAGTATTTCCTGCTATAAAATTTCCGAAGAAAAAATAGCCGCAAGTTGATGTTTTTAAGATGTTGTGTTTAATGCTAACGTGCTGTGACTAAGAAATGTAGTTCCAGATGTTTTTATACTTTACCAGCTGTGCAAAAGCATTATTTATGGGCTGATGCTCTGGTGCGCTTAGATTAGGGTCTGCCTTAAGTACTTGAAAAGCATAGCTTCTGGCAATCTTTAAAATCTCGGTATCATTAATAAGATCTGCGATTCTTAGATTAAGTATACCGCTTTGTTGGGTGCCCATAATATCACCAGGGCCACGAAGTTTAAGATCAACTTCTGCAATCTCAAAACCGTCTGATGTGCTGGTCATTGTAGCTAAACGTGTTTTTGCATCTGCAGAGAGTTTGTGACTGGTCATTAAAATATTATAACTCTGTTCTGCACCGCGACCTACACGACCTCTCAATTGGTGTAATTGTGATAAACCAAAACGTTCTGCACTTTCAATTACCATCACAGATGCGTTAGGGACATTCACGCCCACTTCTATTACGGTGGTGGCCACCATTATTTGTGTTTCGCCTTTTATAAAGCGGTTCATTTCAAATTCTTTGTCGGCAGGTTTCATCTGTCCGTGTACAATAGAAATCTGGTATTTTGGCTGCGGAAAATCTCTAACGATACTCTCATAGCCATCCATTAAATCTTTGTAATCTAGCGCCTCACTTTCTTGTATTAATGGGTATACAATATAGACCTGTCTGCCTAGTGTAATTTCGTCGCGAATAAACTTAAAAACCTTGAGCCTATTGGAGTCAAAACGGTGCACTGTTTTTATCTCTTTTCTACCTGGCGGAAGCTCATCAATAACACTAATATCTAGGTCGCCATAAACGCTCATGGCAAGGGTGCGCGGAATAGGGGTGGCGGTCATCACTAAAACGTGTGGCGGTAGTTCATTTTTATGCCATAATTTACTGCGTTGTGCTACACCAAAACGGTGTTGCTCATCTATAATTGCGAGTCCTAAATTCTTAAACTTCACTTTATCTTCCAGTAAAGCGTGTGTGCCTATTAAGAGGTTTAAAGAGCCATTTTCAAGGTTTTCATGTATGGTTCTTCTTTGTGAAGTAGTACTTGAACCAGTGAGTAATGAAATACTGATTTCCAAATCCTTACAAAGCTCTAATAATCCATTATAGTGTTGGACTGACAAAATAGCAGTAGGCGCCATTAGGCAGGCTTGAAAACCATTGTCAAGTGCTATTAAAATTGAGAGTAGCGCTACAATCGTTTTGCCACTACCTACATCACCTTGTAAAAGCCGATTCATCTGTGCATTACTGCCTAAATCTTGACGTATTTCTTTGACTACTCGCTTCTGTGCGCCTGTCAACTCAAAAGGTAAATGGTGTTTATAAAAGGTATTAAAATTAGTCCCTACTTTAGGGAAAGGATAGCCTTTAATTTTAGATTTATGGATGAGGTTTTTGCGTATTAATTGCAGTTGAATGTAGAACAATTCTTCAAACTTTAAACGGTATTCTGCACGCGCTAATAGTTCTCCGTTTTCTGGAAAGTGTATGTTAAAAATCGCTTCGTTTTTGGGTAGTAGTTTTAGCTCATCAATTAGGGGTTTTGAGAGGGTCTCTACAAAGGCATTTTTGGCCTCTAGAAAGAGCTGTTCCATCAGTCCGTTTACTACTCGATTTGTGATGCCGCTATTGGTTAATTTTTCGGTAGATGGATAGATGGGTTGCATAGAAGAACGCATCTTATTTTTATGTTCTTTTAGCAGTTCCATCTCTGGGTGTGACATAGAAAAACTACCATTAAACCATTTAGTTTTTCCGAAGATTACTAATGGCTCATTGATTTTTAAACTGTCTTTTATCCATTTATGCCCCCTAAACCAGATGAGCTCCATCACGCCGGTTTCATCTCTAAATGTAGCGACCAGACGTTTCCCCCTTTTTTGCTCCACCATTTTGATGTGGGTAATTTTGCCTACTATTTGTACATCTGCATTATTACGCTCTAAGCCCTGTATTTTATAATATTTTGTGCGATCTAGATACCGGTTAGGAAACAAGTTTAATAAATCTTGATAGGTGTAAATACCAAGCTCGGTCTGTAAAAGAGAGGCCCTGTTGGGACCTACACCTTTTAAATACGCAATAGGAGTTTGCAGTTTGCTGGCATTCATCTAACGAAAGTACTAAAAAATGGTTTTAGAGGTACGCATTATAAGGGTAGAATAGCTATTAAAATAGTACT
>JALZVC010000086.1 GCA_023301205.1 Flavobacteriaceae bacterium | reverse complement strand
TGTAAAATATTTTTCACAATATTTGCATTCACAAAGTTCAAAACTTTATTGAAATGTTATCAAGAAAGGTGGAGGGATTAGACCCTTTGATACCTTAGCAACCCTCGATTTCATGCCGCTGCATAGCGGTATCGAGAAGGTGCTACATTCTACAACGATTTTTAAAATCAGCGATAGATAACGACAACCCAATATTCTTTCTGAGTATTGCAGTCATTTCTTATAACATTTTTTTATAGAGTCCTTTTAAAGTTAGCTATGTCTAGTTGAGCGCAGTCGAAACCTTCTTTTGAGAAGATTTAATCTGTATGCAATTAACGAGTTTGATTAAAAAGCAAGAGAATTTTTTGTTTAATAACTCAAAAGAATTAGAAAAATGAATACACAAAAATGTGCTACTCAATCCCTATGTTCAGGAAATAAAACTGTTGCTTCCCCTAGTAATTTTAGAGCTTCAACACTATTTTTTGACTCTTTAAAAGATACTGTTCGCCTTCTTGTGAGGCAAGAAAATATAAAGGTCGCTTTTGAGCTTACTTTACAACCTATCCATTTATGAATAATCAGATTTAATTTTTAGATTGTTTTACGCTTTTCTGTGTTAAGCGTGTACCTCTTTTCAAACTAAAATTTTCAAAAATGGATACTTTACATCATATCACAATATCAAACTACGTAACTCTAAATAAGGTTGTGGTAGACAGCATCAATCTCTCTTATCAGTTATTTGGAAAACCACTTTACACCGCGCCAGTTGTTTTAGTTAATCATGCTTTAACAGGCAATAGTAATGTAAGTGGTGATGACGGATGGTGGTCACAACTAGTAGGGGATGACAAGGTTATTGATACTAAGAGATACACAGTTTTAGCGTTTAATATTCCAGGGAATGGCTATGATGGTTTCCTTATAGAGAATTATAAAGACTTTGTAGCAAAAGATATTGCGCAACTATTCTTAACAGGTCTTGAAAAATTGAGTCTTTCTGGAGTATTTGCAATAATAGGAGGGTCATTAGGCGGCGGGATTGCCTGGGAAATGGCAGTGTTAAAACCTGATATAACAACCCATTTAATACCTGTTGCTGCAGACTGGAAATCGACGGATTGGTTAATTGCAAATTGCCAAATTCAAGAACAATTTTTAATTAATTCTAACCAACCAGTGCACGATGCCAGAATGCACGCAATGCTAACCTATCGCACGCCAGAATCATTTAATAAACGCTTCTGTAGAAGTTTAAATGTAGATCAAGGAGTTTTTAATGTAGAGAGTTGGTTGTTGCATCATGGTAAAAAGTTACAGGAGCGTTTTCAATTGTCCTCTTATAAATTAATGAACCAATTATTGCGCACAATAGCAATCTCTAAAGAGGATGAAAACCCTATTAAAATATTGAGTACAATCAAATCTCAGATTACCATTATTGCAGTAGATTCAGATTTGTTTTTTCCTGCAAATGAAAATAAGGAAACATTTAAAGAGCTCAAATTGAAGAAGTCAAATGTGAGCTATAATGAAATAAATTCTATTGATGGCCACGATGCATTTTTTATAGAATACGATCAACTATCAACAATAATTAACGGCATTTTCAAGCCTGAAATAAAAATTAAACAATGAAAATATTAAAGTTTGGCGGTACATCCTTAGCTAATGGGAAAGGTGTAGATCATGTTATCGCTATTATTGCGTCTAAAATTAAGGCTAAGGAGAAAATAGTAGTCGTTGTCTCTGCACGAGGTAAAGCAACAGATGAGTTAGAAGCTATTCTAGAACTTGCAGTAAAGGGCAAAGACTATAAAAAACCGCTATCGGCTTTTAATGAATACCAATACCTCTTATCAAACAATTCTCTTTCTGAAGAATTTTTGAGATTAGAAGAGTTGTTTGAAGGTGTTAAATTAGTAGGGGATTGCAGTCCAAAAATTAAAGATGAAGTGCTAGCTCAGGGAGAATTAATTGCGGCAAAGTTAATTGCTACATTGTTAAATCATAAAAACATTAAAGCAGAAGCAACAGACGCTAGAACATTAATAAAAACAGATGATTCCTTCGGAAATGCTACACCCAACGAAGCATTGTCAAAAAAGAATGTAATTGACTATTTTAATCAAAACAACGATGAGACCGTCCACGTTGTTACAGGTTTTATAGCTTCAAACAATGAAAATAAAACGACAACGCTAGGTAGAAATGGGAGTAATTATACAGCATCCCTTCTAGCAAATTATCTAGACGCAGAAGAGCTTCAAAACTACACAGATGTTAATGGTATTTATACTGCAAACCCAGATCTAGTTCCAGATGCTAAAAAAATAGAAAGTCTCTCTTTTGCAGAAGCAAATGAATTGGCAAATTTTGGGGCTACCATTTTACATGCTAAGACAATTATTCCATTAATAAAAAAGAACATTCCGCTTCGCATTTTAAATACGTTTAATCCAGATGATAAAGGGACGATTATTAATGCTCAAAGCAGTAAAAAGGGAATCAAGTCTTTATCTGTTTTAGAAGATGTAGCTTTAATACACGTAGAAGGTCGAGGCCTGTTAGGTAAGGTTGGAGTAGATGCAAGAATATTTAGAGCGCTTAGCAATGAAGATATTAGTATAAGTATTATTTCTCAAGGTTCTTCAGAGCGAGGTATTGGTTTAGTCATTAATGCAAAAAAAGCTGCTAGAGCAGTAATAGCTTTAGAAAAAGAATTTGAACAAGATTTTAAAAATCAAGATATCAATGCTGTAAATGTCATAGATGATGTTTCTGTGTTATCAATTATAGGTCAAGAATTAAGTGAGTTTCACAAACCATTTAATGCATTGATTAAAAACTTGATCACACCGCTGTTATTTAACAACACCGTAAATGGTAAAAACGTAAGTATCGTTGTAAAGAAATCGCAGCTTAATAAAGCATTGAATGTGATTCACGGAGAGATTTTTGGGATGTCAAAAAAGATTAACCTTGCGATATTTGGTCACGGTTTAGTGGGGGGTGCGTTAATAAATCAAATTATTAATTCTGCAAAAGATATTGAAAAACGACAAGCAATAAAGCTAAATGTTTTTGCCATTGCAAACTCTAGAAAAATTTTACTTAATAAAGATGGTGCAGATAAAAACTGGAAAGAAGCATTAGATAGTAGTGGTATAGCATACACTATTACTGATGTCTATCAATTTGTTAATGACCACCATCTAGAGAATTTAATAGCTATTGATAATACGTCAAGTTTAGATTTAATTAGCAATTATAATGATTTAGTTGAAGAAGGTTTTGATTTGGTTTCTTCAAATAAATTAGCAAATACTATTGATTTAAAGTTTTATCAAAAACTACGAGCTACTCTTGCAAAAAATCAAAAAACGTATTTATATGAAACCAATGTGGGTGCAGGATTACCGCTAATAGATACTATTAAATTATTGCATTTGTCTGGAGAAAATATTGTGCGTATTCGTGGTGTCTTTTCAGGTTCTCTAAGTTACCTGTTCAATACTTTTTCTGCGGAAGAAGTCACCTTTGCAAGCACATTACAGCAAGCGCTAGATAGTGGTTATACAGAGCCTAATCCACGAGAAGATTTAAGTGGTAATGATGTAGCAAGAAAACTTTTAATATTAGCAAGAGAACTCGATTTGCATAATGAATTAGATGATGTTGCCATTGAGAATTTAATCCCTGAAAATCTGCGAGAAATTGAAACATCAGAGTTTTTGAAGTCTTTTGATAGTATGAATGAAACATTTCAAAAGAAAAAAGAAGCGCAAAAGCCAGATCACGTGCTGCGATATATAGGAGATTTACACGGCGATCTTGCAGAAAGCAAAGGAGCTAAGCTTGAAGTAAAGTTAGTTTCTGTGCCTAAGCAGTCTCCACTTGGAGCATTAAAAGGAGCAGATTCTATTTTCGAAATTTATACAGAGAGTTATGGCGAAAACCCAATAGT
>JALZVC010000085.1 GCA_023301205.1 Flavobacteriaceae bacterium | reverse complement strand
CAAAGCTGAGCTTGGAAGGAACGCTGACTTGGAAAAACTTATAAAGCAACAGGAAAAAGGTAAACTCAGAAAATACGTGGCTGCGCAATTTTAAAAGAATTTTATAAAAGTATCGTTTAGAGTTATTCAAAAAAAAACAATCACTTAGATTGTCTTTTTTCATGTCCAGTATTAAGAGTTTAAAGCCTCCCTAAAATATTTTTTCAATAAGAAATCTAGCTTCATTTTAAATCGCAGTAATCCTATTTTTTCTTTTTCATCAATGCCATATAAAACCCGTCAAAACCGGTAACACTTGGCGATACTTTATTCTCCTTTTTCATTTCGAAAGAAGCGCCTTCTTCTGTTTTTAAGAATGCTTTTACTTGTAATTCATTTTCAGAAGGTAAAATAGAGCAGGTGGCATATAACAATTCGCCATCGTCTTTAACCATCTTAGAATAGTCTATTAATAATTGTTGTTGCAAGGTACGGATACGATCTAAAAAATCGGGCTGCATTTTCCACTTGGTATCCGGATTCCTCTTAAGAACTCCTAGACCAGAACAAGGTGCATCAATCAATACTTTATCTGCAGAGCCGTGTAATTTTTTAATCACTTTAGTGCTAATAATAACACGTGTTTCTATGTTATGAGCTCCGTTACGTTTTGCACGTCTTTTTAATTCTTTTAGTTTACTCTCGTAAATGTCCATCGAGATCAATTGCCCTTTGTTTTGCATCGTCTCTGCAATGTGTAGGCTTTTACCACCCGCACCAGCACAAGCATCAATAATACGTTGTCCGGGTTGTGCGTCTAGCATAATCGCTACTTTTTGCGAGTTGGCATCTTGTACTTCAAACCATCCATTTTTAAAAGCATCTGTAGTAAATACATTAGCACGTTCCTTTAAAACAAGCGCATTAGGAACTCCTTTTGCTGCAACAGTCTCAATATCAAGATCTGCTAATTGATTTTTCACATCAATCACTTGCGCTTTTAACGTGTTTACTCTGAGCACTACCGGCGCTAATTGATTTAAAGCCGCGAGTTCTTTATCCCATTTTTTACCTAATTCTTTAAATCCTACCTCGTCTAACCAATCTGGAATAGACTCGCGTAATTTTCTAATTTTAGATAATTCATCAAACCGACCTTTAATACGTCGGGTAGGGGTGTTTTCAAACTGAGGCCAATCTGGAATTTTAATACCTCGTAGTGTAGCCCAAACCGTAAATAAGCGAAAAAGATTTCCGCGATCAAACGGTTCGTTTACATCTGCAATTTCTGCATACAATCTTTTCCATCTTACAATGTCGTAGGTGGTTTCTGCAATAAAGCCTCTATCTCTAGCACCCCAACGTTTATCTTGTTTTAGCGTGTTCTTTAATACTTTATCAGCCTGCTTTCCATCATTAAAAATAAGATGAAGCGAGTCAATCGTTGCAAATACCAGATTGCGGTGTAATCTCATAACTTAAATTAAATAGCAAAGGTACGCATTCACTACTTTGTTTTAGGAACTCGTCTATACTTTTTCTTTTAACTGGTAATCTCCCATTTTACTCCCTAATTTCGCCTTTTTTTAGTAACGTAGCGGTGGCTATGTAAATAAAAAAAGTCTTCATTAGTGAGCAAAAGCTAAAATTCTCGGTTCCAAACAAAAAGTATAAACAAGTTCATTATTTTTGATTAAAATTATACAAATGAGATACGGGCTAATATTGTTATTTATTATGGTTGCAGTTTCCTGCGAAAATGCCAAAGACGTCACCTTTTCCGAAGTAAAAATAATACCTGTTTTTACTGATAGTTTGAGCATACGTGCCATAGCACCAATAAATGAATCTACGGTCTGGTTTGCCGCTAATAATGGTATTGTGGGTTTAATTGATGGTACAACGCCAAAAATAGCTACCGTACGTTATCAAGATTCTATTCTCAATTTTAGAGCAATCGCTAAGACGGCAAATTCTGTTTTTGTCATTAGTATTGAAAATCCTGCGGTATTGTATAAAATTGACCACACTAATAACGAAGCTACCAACATCAATGAGGTGTATGTAGAAGAAAACGAAACTGTTTTTTATGATGCGATGGCATTTTTTGATGAGGTAGAAGGGATAGCAATGGGGGACCCAACAGATGGTTGTCTTTCTGTTATTAAAACGATAGACGGTGGTGAATCTTGGTTTAAATTATCGTGTAACTTACTGCCAGCAGTGGAAGAAGGGGAAGCCGCTTTTGCAGCGAGTAACAGTAATATTGCGATTATAAAAGATAATATTTGGCTGGTGAGCGGTGGTAAAAGAGCCCGCGTTTTTCATAGTCAAGATCGTGGAGCAACCTGGGAAGTTTATAATACGCCTATCATACAAGGGCAAACGATGACAGGTATTTACAGTGTTGATTTTTATGATGAGAAACTAGGAGTCATTTTTGGCGGAAACTGGGATGACAAAGAATTTAATGAAGGAAATAAAGCCATTACAAGAGATGGAGGTAAAACTTGGAACTTACTAAGTAACGGTGCTGGTCCGGGATATCGATCTGCTGTTAAATTCGTGCCTGGTACCAACGGTAATGGTTTAGTTGCCGTAGGAAGTCCAGGTATTTCCTATTCTTCTAATAAAGGTGCCCACTGGGTAAGTCTAAGTGATCAAGGTTTTTATGCTTTAGAGTTTGTTAATGATTCTGTAGCCTTTGCAAGCGGAAGCAATATCATCGCGAAGCTTGTTTTTAAATAGTCTTACGTATATCAAAACGATTTGTTGACGCGTATTTACCTCAGCTATTCATAAGCCTTTAGTCGTCTGTATTTACTTATCACCTGACAAATAGTGCATTTTGTTAAAAAAAAGCAAGAAAAAAATTTTATAAGTAGGAAAATACCTACTATATTTGTTGTGTATGTTTTATTTATGATGCCTAGTCTACGTCTTTGTAGATTAGCACATCAGCTTAACGGGCTTAGCGGGGGCTAGCCCGTTTTTTATGCCCAATAATGAATGAAATAAACGTATAATTTTTATTTTGAAATACGCACAATTACTCATATCTCAAACTCTCTACAGGATCAAGTTTAGCAGCTTTTGTAGCTGG
>JALZVC010000084.1 GCA_023301205.1 Flavobacteriaceae bacterium | reverse complement strand
CCTAATTTTATAACCGTATCTCCTTTTTGCATTCCTGCTTTTTGGGCGGGTTTTTCTTCACTCACGCCATCTATTCGCATTCCTTCTCCGCTGTATAAATAGTCTGGAATAACACCTAGCGCTACTTTAAAAGCAGGCACTTCTTCGCTTTCGTTTTTGGTTTTTCTGAAAGCTAATTCGCCAGCACCGTCTAGATCTTTTACTATGTTTAGGATATAATTTTTAATTTTTTCCATCCCTTCGTAATTCAATTTTTCTGCGTCATCACCTGGTTTGTGATAATCTTCATGCTGCCCCGTAAAAAAATGTAGCACGGGAATATCTGCTAAATAAAAAGAAGTATGATCGCTTGGACCTACGCCACTTTCGTGTTCATTAACCGTTAATCCTTGATCATTATTTGCAAAAAGCACTTGCTTAAATCGAGGTGAAGTGCCTACGCCGTAAACTGCTACTGCGTTCTCCTCATTTAATCTACCTACCATATCCATATTAATCATGTAGTTTACTTTCTTGGTATCAATCGTTGGATTTTTCACAAAATAATTTGAACCCAATAGCCCCATTTCTTCACCAGAAAACGCAATAAACAAGTAATTTGAATTTGGCTTTTTTTCCGTCTTTAATGTTTTCGCGGCAGCTAAAAGGATAGCAATCCCACTGGCATTATCATCTGCACCATTATGTATAGAAGTAGCATCTTCTCTATACAATGACCCTTCACCGCCCGTACCTAAGTGATCGTAATGCGCACCAATCACGACAGTTTGTTCTGCCTTATTATCAATAAATCCTATTACATTAGTCCCTGTCACAGCACCCTCTGCCGTTAGGTTTGTAAACTCTGCTTGATCGTGAGGGTTTTGACTTTTCTTGAACGTAAATGTTTGGGTATAGTTTCCGTCAATACCTTTTGGCGATAAACCTATTTCTTTCATTCTATTTTCTATATAAGCAGCAGCCATAAGCTCTCCCTCAGTTCCCGTTTGACGACCACCCATCTCATCTGCTGCAAGCGCAACAACATCTTCTTTCATCGAAACCGTTTTTACTGGTTCATTTTTGCAAGAAATTACAACAAGTGCCATTAATAGTATCACATATCCACGCATATCATTATTTTTGCACAAAAATAATTAAAATGAGAATTCTAATCGCCCTATTATTCATTTCTGTTCTAGCGAGTTGTAAAAATGACACTTCGACTACGCTCAGCACAAGTGTTAAGCAAATTACTTCGGAAACAGCAAACACCGAGACTATCGCTTCTAAAGAAAGAAAAGCTTTTGTTGATACCGCGACAAAAGACACCTTGATCTATCCTGAGGAAGGTCATTTTAAGAACATTCGCCAAGTAACTTTTGGTGGAGATAATGCAGAAGCGTATTGGAGTTTTGACGACAAACAATTAGTTTTTCAATCTAACTTTAAGGATTGGGGCGTTGGGTGTGACCAGATGTTTCTAATGAATGCTGACCAAACGTTTAATGGTAAACAACCTCCAATGATCTCTACAGGAAAAGGCCGTACTACTTGTGCCTATTTTTTACCAGACAACAAACATTATGTTTATGGTAGTACGCATCTAGTTGATGAAAATTGTCCAGAAGTTCCATTGCGTAAAAACGGAAACTACGTTTGGCCAGTCTATGATAGTTTTGACATTTTTGTTGCAGACTTAGAAGGAAATATTACAGATCAATTAACAACAAACGTTGGCTATGATGCAGAAGCTACGGTATCACCTAAAGGAGATAAAATAGTATTTACCTCAACAAGAAGTGGCGATCTAGAACTCTGGACTATGAACATTGACGGAAGCGATAAAAAACAAATCACTAATGAACTAGGTTATGATGGCGGTGCATTTTTCTCGCCAGATGGTACAAAATTAATCTTTAGATCTTCTCGCCCAAAAACTGATGCAGAGGTAAAAAAATATAAAGACCTACTCGCAGACGGTTTAGTAGAACCAGTAGACATGGAGCTTTATATTTGTGATGCAGATGGGAGTAATATGAAACAATTAACCAATTTAGGCAATGCTAACTGGAGCCCATTTTTTCACCCTAGCGGAAACAAAATTCTTTTTAGCAGCAATCACGAAGCGGTTCGCGGATTTCCATTTAACTTGTATTTAATAGACCTTGACGGTAAAAATCTTGAGCGTGTTACTCACGGAGAAACCTTTGACGCATTCCCTGTATTTAGTAATGACGGTAACTATTTAGCGTTCTCATCTAACAGAAACAATGGTGGCGGTAGAGACACGAATTTATTTATTGCGGAGTGGCAAGACTAGCTTCGATACAATCTTGGTAAAATGCTTTAAGGCATTTTGCCAAGATCACTCAGCCACCTTTTATTGCTCTTTTTGATTTCAATTTTCGTAGGTAATTTCCGATTATCAAGCTAACTTTTGTCAGTCTGAGCTTGTCGAAGACCGTTAAGGCTATGCCGAGTTGATGCTTATTATTTGCTCTCATTATTAAATTTTAATTTCAGGCCTTAACCTCTTACGAATTTGGGGTTGAGAATTTTTCTTTTTATTCAATAATAATTTAAAAATCCACCTTCTCCTATTCGCAAACAGCATTTTGTTAGTTTATTTACATTAATTTAGCCGCCAGTAGAAAGAACTAAAAAATCGTTATTCGCTTCTTAAACAGTATAAAAAAATCTATTGAGACAATTCTTAAAAGAAGATTCTAAACTCATTATTCCATTAATTGGAAGTATCGTTTTGTATCTAATTTTCGCCTACAATCTAGAACGAAGTAATTTCTTAAACCTCCTCCTTCTCTACTCAGGATTATTCTATTGCGCCTGGCGTATTATAAAAGCTACACAATTTAATTTTTGGGTACTGGCTGGAATTGGTGTTTTCTTTAGACTTCTTTTCTTACCCGTAATCCCAAATTTGAGTCAGGATTTTTATCGATTTGTCTGGGATGGGCGGGTATTGATTCAAGGAATAAACCCTTATTTATTTACTCCAGAGCAATTACAGGAAGGGACTCCGACTGCGCTCAGTTTGACATCACTAGACACTATTGCCCAATGGCAAGAGCTCATTAATGGAATGGGCGCATTAAACGCACATCATTACAGTAATTACCCACCCATTAACCAACTCTGTTTTGCCATTGCAGCCTTATTTGCAAAAGGATCTATTTTAGGATCGGTAATAGTATTGAGAGTTCTTATGATTGCCGCAGATATCGGGATCTTATATTTTGGGAAAAAGCTTTTAGAAAAACTCAATCTCCCAGTCAAGAATATCTTTTGGTATTTCTTAAACCCTTTTATCATCATTGAACTTACAGGTAATTTGCACTTTGAAGGTGTTATGCTATTTTTTGTGGTTTGGGCATTTTATCTATTGCACAAGGAAAAATGGTTTTGGGCAGCGGCGCTTTTGGGTATTTCGGTTTCGGTAAAGTTATTGCCCTTGTTGTTTTTACCTCTATTCTTTAAATACTTGATTAGCAATAAAAATGCAAAAAATTCTATATTGGGGTTGCACTTCGACAAGCTCAGTGTGACAAAAATGGTACTGTTTTATGTAAGTGTTTTGGGATCCATTGCGCTAACGTTTGCTCCATTTTTATCTTCAGATTTTATTTCAAATTTTGCGGCGACCATTGGTTTATGGTTTCAAAATTTTGAATTTAATGCAAGTGTTTACTATGTAATTAGATGGATTGGATTTCAGACCGTGGGCTGGAATATTATTGGTACCGTTGGGAAAATCCTACCTTTAATTGTAATTACACTTATTATGACGCTGGCATTTTTCCGAAGAAATACAACTACGCAACAATTAATTACAGCCATTTTACTAGGTGTCTCTTTTTACTTCTTGTTATCTACCACCGTTCATCCTTGGTATATTGCCACGCCATTAGTACTATCTGTTTTTACTCGATACAAATTCCCAATTGTTTGGAGTTTTATGGTGATATTCTCGTATTCTGCGTATGGTGCAGATGGATTTCAAGAAAATTTAGGGCTAGTTGCTATGGAATATATTGTAGTCATTGGATTTGCAATCACAGAAATTTTCTTTGGGAATAGCCTTAAGAAATTCAATCTGGGATAAAAAATTGAATAGGCGTTACTTAAACATTCGTGTATCAAACGGAAACTTGACCGCTGCGGTGATTTTGATCTTCTTAAAATCTAAATGATAGGGGTTAATCAAATAATTAAAATCTCCCTGCACCACGGCAGAAGGCACTTTAACCACACAACAATCACCATCCCTAATAAAAGTATCACCAAGTTCTTGCGAAATAGATGTTGGTAGATTATCATTCCATCCTTTTTTAGGTTGTTTTTTTAACTCGCAAACAGAAACACTTTTTGGTATCACTATCTCGAGCATCATATAATCTTTAGGAAGTCTTGGTATTGATAAATGCACCGCAACTTCTGCCATTGCCAACGCTCTACTCTCAGCGGTGTAAATCATTTCTACACCTTTAGAATTCCAGCGATTACCAAAAAGGGCTGCACCTTTTCCGCTCAACGTTTTAGCATATTTCTTTCTTGAAAGCCTAAATACCTTCATTATGCAAATATCCCGTGCTCAATGCGGTTAAGCTCTGCGAGTACTAACTCTTTACCATAGCTATCTTGTAATAACTCTGCAGGTTTATGATTACCTAAAGCTAAACTAGTAGTGTTTAACCACTCATGAAAACTTGCTAAGTCATCAAAAACACTCACACCCATATTTGTAACCTCTGTGAGCTCTAGAATTTTCTCTGTGTGAATAGGCTTAAATAAAAAGTCTTGCTCGTTTTTATAACGCTGCAGTGTTTTTGTAGATAGATTAAGATAGTTTGCCCAGTCTTCATCACTAAATGGAGTGATTTTTTTAATGAGCGAAAATATAGCAAATGGCAATCCTTTACGGATTGTTTTTACCACAAGCATCTTATTTTTAAAAAACTGTGATGATGCAATACCTGTAGCAGGAAGCTCTTGTTGTATATATAAACCTATAGCTTCGTTTACACTATTAAAACTAGCATCACCTTCTTTATATTTTATTGCGCCCATAATTATAACTTTATGCAAATATAAGACTTTTGTCTATAAGAAAAAGACATTAGTTTATGTTTGTTTTACTAAAATTTAAAATACCTTTATATTTCAGCAGAAAAAAGCCTGCCTAGTATTAAATAACAGGCAGGCTCTTTAAAATTTAAAACACTTTTTTCTAAAGCATAGAAAAAAGATTCAATTCTTCCTGTGTCAAAATTTTCCATTTACCTCTTGGCAAATCTTTCTTTGTTAAATGCGCTAAGGTTACACAATCAAGTTTTACGATGTCATACTCAAAATGTGCAAAAATATCACGGATCACACTGTTACCTAAATTTTTAATCTTTAGACCAACTTCTTTCTTAGACTTACTCTCTACGTAGCTAATTTCTTCGATCTCTATCTTTTTACCTTCTATGGAAAATCCTTCTCTTATTTTTTGAATATCTGCCGCCTTAAGATTCTTATCGAGTTCGACGTGAAACAAACGCGTCATCCCTTTTTTGCTAAGCTTTTCTTTTAGTTTATCATCATTAGTAAATAACAATAATCCTGTTGAGTTTCTTCCTAAACGGCCTATAGGTGTTATGCGAGAGTTTGATGCGTTAGACACAAGATCCATCACGGTGTTTCCTTTGCTTTCACTTGTTGTGGTGGCAAATCCTTTGGGCTTATTTAAAAGCACATAAGACATAGGCTCTGGATTGATACGACGGCCATCAAAACGCACATCGTCTTCCAGTTTTACCTTATAGCCCATTTCGTTAATGATTTTTCCATTAACCGAAACCAAGCCGGTAGCAATAAAAGTATCTGCTTCACGACGCGAACAAATCCCGCTGTTAGATATGTATTTATTTAACCGAATTCCTTCTTTTGTATTCGCCTTTTTTGCGGCAGTTTTTGCAGGCGCTTGATTTTTGTCAAAAGGCTTTGCAGCTTGTTCTCTTTTCATTGGAGCACTTCCTCTTGGATTCCCTTTACCCCTTGAAGTATTGGCTCCTTTTTTAGATGGCTTTCCTTTTCGGTTATTATCGTTTCTGTTCATATTTCAACTCCGCTCAATATCTGCGGCATGTATTTTAGTTCCCTGAATTTCAGGTCGTTTTAAATTGGGCGCAAAGATACATTTTAAATTTTGAGCAGTGAATAACCAATTACATAGTTTTCATATAATTTAATCTTCAAATTTAACTGTAGATTGTCGTTCTCGGTTTACATGGAGCTGGGTAACATCTGGTCTAGAATAATGCCCCACAGCATCAAAGTTTTGACGCTCTTCGTACACACGATTAAAATCTATCGTGTGGTAGATATTCCCATCTGTTTTCATGTCTGGTGCTACAAGCCACTCCCCATCTGGTCCAGCGATACAGCTTCCACCATTAGCTAGAACTTGCGGTGATTTTTCTAAAATCTCATCAATATGCGGCGTATTTTTTGGGAAGTCACTTTTCCGCATTAAGGAAGAAACCGAAATTACAAAACTTCTAGATTCTCTAGCAATAAAACGCGTAATGTCTTTCGTATTATGATCACTACCAGGCCATACGGCAACGTGTAAATTTTCGCCCTGACCATACAGCGCCGCACGAGGCAATGGCATCCAGTTTTCCCAGCAATTGAGACCGCCCACTGTAAATTGTTTTAGTGGGTGCACTTTTAAACCGTTCCCGTCACCAGGCGCCCAAGTTAAGCGCTCATCATAGGTAGGCTGTAATTTTCTATGTACAGATTGCACTTCGCCTTGTTGGTTAATATAAACCAAAGAAGCATAAATACTGTGCCCACCTCTATCTAGTGGTCGCTCTATAATCCCCAGATACATAGCCATATGATGCTTTTTTGCCAGCGCACAAACAGCATCAAGATCGCCGTCTTCAATGGTTACACTATTACGCACATAATGTGCGTGTAGCTCTTTTACTACTGTTTTATTCCAAGCAGCGCCATCGGTTAATGCCAACCAAAATGGATACCCTGGCAACAATCCTTCGCCAAAAACAATAAGCTCCGCTTTTTCTTTAGCAGCTTCTTCAATCTGGGCATACATTTTATAAAGGGTGGCTTGTTTGTCTAACCACACAGGCGCAATTTGCGCTAGGGCTACTTTAAGAAGGTGTTCGTTTTTCATAGTATAAAATTAAAGCTTTCTTCGGAAATATGACCTGCTTTTACACATTGTCTTTTTCAATTATCTTTATCCAATACACTTGGTCTTAATTATTGGAAAATCTTACAGGTTTGGTTTACTTGAGACCTGCCTAAGGGCAGACAGGAATATTAAAGACATTCATTTTTTTTGTAAATGTAGTATCGTTATCAAAGATCTTGAATCGAAACGGTTAATATCCGCTAACGTTATCTTTTATTTAAAAAAACTGTGGCTAAAGACAAATTACTTGTTCCAATCAAAAAGAATCTATTTGAAGATTTCCTAAAAAATCATCTGAATATAGAAGATGACGTTGCTGAATATTTTAAAGAATTTAATGAGGAGTCTTTGCGTGATATTAATCTCATTTTACGAAGAATAAAACTCTCTGATAATATCCACAATGATGATATTGTCACGGAGATTAATAAAGGAATAGGAATGTTTGAAGATGGCGCTTTGAGAATGCATCTATATTTGAATTGTATTGAAGCTTTAGGAAGAATGTTGTCAAACAATTCATTTTTAACTTTTGGAAGTTGGATTAACGCAAAAAAAGAGCCTTATGAATCAGAGAAGAACAGTATCGATACTTCACAAATTAGCTCTGATGAGAAGATTGTTCAAAAATTTCATCAGCGATATTCAGAAATTCACGGTATGAGAACAATGTTCTATTATTGTTTAGAAGATGGTTTAACAACTGAACAAAAGAAAAGTATATTTAATAATCTTTTTGTGATTGAGCTAAATCCATTACCAAAAGAAGTTTATCATATAAACCATATAACAGCGGAGCACGAAAATTCAGAAAATAAAAGTTTTAATCGAGTTGCAAAAGAGAGAATATCTTGGGATAAAGCTAATGTTGACATCAAGACTAAATTAATAGCAAAGGCATTATTTAAAATAAGAAATCAATTTACTCATTCTTTAATTCCCTATACTTCCGTACAAGATAAAAGTGGAAATTATCCAATCTCAAAAGACAGTATTGCGGACAGAGGAGATACCGTATTTGTTTGGAACGAGAATATTGCAATCGGAAGTAACATGCTTCCAATTAATCAATATTTAAAACAAATGGTAATTGAAGGATTAAAAAATTACGTGAAGAAAAACAAAAGATAAAACCGTTTATGTAAAATCGCATAAATTAGGGCTAAGAACAAAGTGAGTGGCTTCTTTATATTATGATTTCCATGCGGAAAACGGGTCTGTAAATTACTCTGATTTTTGCCTATCATGTAGCTTAATAAAAATGTGATTTT
>JALZVC010000083.1 GCA_023301205.1 Flavobacteriaceae bacterium | reverse complement strand
CGATATAGTTTGTATTCAAAATACAATCCAACCTCTTTAACAACTGGAATGCCTTTGTTTTGCAGACTAGCAAGTTGAATTGATGTAATTAAATTTTCTTTTGCATCTGTACGTAAATCACCAATAGGCAATTGAGATCCCGTAAATATGACAGGCTTACACAAATTTTCTAGCATAAAACTTAAGGCAGATGCCGTATAAGACATCGTATCACTACCATGTAAAATAACAAAACCATCATAGGCTTTATAATTATCCCTAATAGTAATCGCAATATCTGACCAATAGCTAGGATTCATATTTGAGCTATCTATAGGAGTAACAAAACTATGTGTTGCAATATCACAATCTAATAGTTGCAACTCTGGAATGTGTTTTAGTAAGTCGCCAAAATTGAAATTACGCAAAGACCCAGTTTTAAAATCTTTGATCATCCCTATGGTTCCCCCCGTATAAATGAGTAATATTTTTGGATCGCCTTTTGCCATATTCATTGCCCGCCCAGGCGGGTATCGTTTATATTGAGAATACTTTTTTAGAATTTTCTGTAGTGACACGTGCTATTTCTTCTTCGGAAACGCCATATACTTCTGCTACTTTTTTATTAATAACTGCAAGATAACTACTTTCATTACGCTTTCCGCGAAAAGGTGCAGGACTCAAATAAGGGGAGTCTGTTTCTAACACAATCTCGGTTAGGGGTATTTCATTTAAAAATTGATCTATCTTACCATTCTTAAAAGTAACTACACCGCCTATACCCAACTTCATATTATAACCTATTGCTTGTTTTGCTTGGGCTAGTGTTCCTGTAAAGCAATGAAAAATCCCGAAGAGATCATCTCCTTTTTCATTTTCTAACACTTCAAAAACTTCGTCAAAAGCTTCTCTGCAATGAATAACTATAGGTAGTTTCTGTTTTTTTGCCAATTGTATCTGAAATTTAAAGGCTTCTTTCTGTAGCCCTAGCGTAGTTTTATCCCAGTATAAGTCTATACCTATTTCTCCAACCGCAATAAAGTTACGCTGTTCAAATTGTTTTGCTACAAAAGCTAACTCTTCTTTATAATTC
Organism: Flavobacteriaceae bacterium; assembly: GCA_023301205.1. Lineage (GTDB taxonomy): Bacteria > Bacteroidota > Bacteroidia > Flavobacteriales > Flavobacteriaceae > Patiriisocius. The sequence continues at coordinate 5,541 of JALZVC010000083.1, read as the reverse complement.
TCTTTTACAGATGTAGGGTGAAGTCCCATCATTAAATGAACTTGCTCAGGATATTCTCGTTCTAAACTAAACATCGCTAACGCGTACGTACTGTCAATGGCAGGTATAAAAAACCGTGTGATACCCGCATCCATAGCGCGCTGCATCATCGTTGCTCGATCTTCGTCAAAAGCATCACTATATAAATGCGTGTGTGTGTCTGTTAACATAGCGCAAAGCTAATTATTTTGTTGACTATCTTTGCAACAAAAACTACATTTGGAGTTAAGACAATTGCTTACCGAAAAAGATTTTCAAAGAATACCTCTAAAACGTTTAGATTCTGGACACTACACCTGCAATCTTAAAATTAACAACCGTAAAGCATTATTTATCGTAGACACTGGAGCCTCTACAAGTTGTATGGGATTAGAAAATAGTGCGCTATTTAAGTTAAATAGTGAAGTGAGTGAAATTTTAGCAGCTGGAGCGGGCGCTACGGGTATGGAGACAAAAGTTGCCCTAAACAACGCCCTAACTATCGGAACGCTAAAAGACCTTACAATAAATCTAGTGCTATTTGATTTAAGCCATGTAAAGCAGGCACTTGCACAAGTAACTACAAAACAAATACACGGAATTTTAGGCGCAGATTTTTTAAAAGAATATAGAGCTGTAATCGATTATGGACGCAATTGTATGTATTTAAAACATTAAGTTTTCAAAAAAATCTCTTGTGTAAAATACGTATTTATACGTATTTTACACAAGAGATTTTTTATGACCTTTACGCTATGAGTAGTATAGCTAGAAAAAAACAGCCCTTTAAAAACACCAAGATGATTTTAGTTGCTATCGCTGTGGTGGTTGTACTTATTTTAAACGCTTTGATATTATTTTAGTAGGATAAAAAGTAGATTTTAATAAGCAAAAACCCCGACCAAATTAGTCGGGGTTTTTGCTTATTAACTTATAAGATAGACTTTCACTATATATTATAACTCTAGTGCCTTTTTAACTTCACCATCCATTAATAATTCTATTGGATTTTCTAGCGCTTCTTTTACCGCTACTAAGAACCCAACAGATTCTTTACCGTCAATAATTCTATGATCATAACTCAAGGCCACAAACATAATAGGTGCAATTACAATAGTACCATCTTTTACTATAGGTCGTTCTATAATATTGTGCATTCCTAATATTCCAGATTGAGGTGGGTTAATTATAGGCGTTGATAACATACTCCCAAAAACACCACCGTTAGAGATTGTAAATGTACCGCCGGTCATTTCGTCGACCGTGATCTCCCCATCTCTTGCTCTTAAAGCAAGGCGCTTAACCTCTGCTTCTACACCTCTAAAACTTAAATTCTCTGCATTTCGCATCACTGGAACCATCAACCCTTTAGGTCCAGAAACGGCTATAGATATGTCCTTATAATCAAAAGTTAACATTTCTTTTCCATCAATCATACTATTTACAGATGGATACATTTCTAAAGCTCTTACTACTGCTAAGGTAAAGAAAGACATAAAGCCTAAACTTACACCATGCTTTTCTTTAAAAGTAAGCTTGTATTCTTTTCTAAGATCAAAAATAGGCCCCATATCTACTTCATTAAAAGTAGTAAGCATCGCCGTGGTATTTTTTGCTTCTACAAGACGTTCTGCTACTTTTCTACGTAACATAGACAGCTTCGATCTAGAAGAACCACGCGTTCCATTTCCTGGAGTACCCATAGAAGGTATTGCTTCTTCTGCATCCTGTTTTGTAATACGACCATCACGACCACTGCCAGAAACATTTTTTGCTGAGATTCCTTTCTCATCAAGAATTTTCTTTGCGGCAGGCGATGGAGTTCCAGAGGCGTACGTTTTTTTCTCGCTAGAAGCTTCGGCTTTCTTTTCCTTTTTTACAGGAGTTTCTTTTTTCTCTTCTTCCTTTGCTGCAGGTTCTGCCTCTCCTCCTTCTGGAGCTTTAGCGTCTGTATCAATTAAGCAAACTACTGCACCTACTGCTACAGCATCGCCTTCTTCTGCTTTTAAAGTAATAATACCACTTGCTTCTGCTGGTAATTCTAGTGTAGCTTTATCGCTATCAACTTCTGCAATTGCTTGATCTTTTTCTACATAATCACCATCTTCCACAAGCCATTGTGCAATTTCTACTTCTGTAATAGATTCTCCCGGTGAGGGAACTTTCATTTCTAACATACTGTTGTTATTATGTTTCCACTAATATGGAACGCTATGAACTAATTTTATTTTTATTTACTGTTTTCAAATTTATACTATTTCCGAAGTACTTATTCTACTAAGAAATAGTAACTACTGACTATTTTATTGTCGCATCAAAAACAGAGTCAATTACTTTTTTATGTCTTGCCTTAGAACGGGTGCTACTACCTGCGGCTGGTGCACTATAGGTTCTACGTGATGCATGCCTGAACTTGACTAAATCAAAATTCATTACCATATAACTCAAAGCTCCCATATTACGTGGTTCTTCTTGTGCCCATACGTAATCTGTTGCATTAGGGTACATTTTAATTATTGCAGCTAACTGTGCCGTTGGTAATGGGAATAATTGCTCTATACGCACTATGGCAACATCATCACGACCATTTTCTTCTTGGCGTTCTACAAGATCATAATAAAACTTACCTGTACAAAATACGACTGATTTTATCTTCTTTTTATCTTTTACGGCGTCATCTATTACTTCTTGAAAACTACCAGTTGCAAGCTCTTCTTTTGTGGAGACGACCTTAGGGTGACGCAATAAACTTTTAGGTGTAAATACTATGAGTGGTTTTCTAAAATTCCACTTCATTTGCCTCCTTAATAAATGATAGAAGTTTGCAGGTGTTGTAACATCTGCTACTATCATATTATTACGAGCACACAATTGTAAATAACGTTCCATGCGTGCACTTGAGTGCTCTGACCCTTGCGCTTCATAACCGTGAGGAAGCAACATTACAAGTCCGTTTTGCGTTTTCCACTTTGCCTCTGCAGCAGAGATATATTGATCGAGCATTATTTGCGCCCCGTTAGAGAAATCACCAAATTGTGCTTCCCAGATCGTCAGTGTTTTTGGTGTTGCCATGGCATAGCCATAATCAAAACCAACTACAGCATACTCAGATAATAACGAGTTATAAATATAAAAATGACCGTCAAGGTCTAAGTTGTTATGCAAGTTCACTTCTTCTGCATCATCTTCTGTCTTAATAGTCGCGTGTCTATGCGAGAAGGTACCACGCTCTACATCTTGACCCGACATACGCACGTCAAACCCTTCTTCCATTAAGGTAGCATAGGCGAGTAATTCTCCCATTGCCCAATCAAGATTGTTGGTTTCAGTATAACGCTTATTTCTATCGTCAACAATACGCTGTATTTTGCGCATAAACTTTTTGTCTTCAGGAATTTTAGTAATTCCTTCAGCAATTTTGTCTAGTTTTTTCTGCGGAAAGGTAGTATCTACATTCGTTAATATATCCTCTAAGCTTCCTATTTTATATCCCTTCCAGTCGTCTGCTAATATTTCTGTAATGACCGTCTTATCTTTTTTACGAGAAGATGTTAAATCACTATCCAAGTCTTCTTTATATTCTTTTTCAATTTTCTTGATATAGGCATTATCAATTACTCCTTCTTGGATTAATTTTTTACCGTAGATATCTCTAGCGTTTTCATGTTTTGAAATCGCTTTGTATAATTTTGGTTGTGTAAAACGAGGTTCATCTCCTTCATTATGCCCATACTTTCTATAGCCTAGAACGTCGATAAAAACATCACGCCCAAATTTCATTCTATAATCTAGTGCAAAGGTAAACGCATGACAAACGGCCTCTACGTCGTCTGCATTTACGTGCAGTACGGGTGACAATGTTACTTTTGCGATATCTGTACAATAGGTTGACGAACGGGCGTCTAGATAATTTGTAGTAAAACCTACTTGATTATTAGCAACTACGTGGATGGTACCACCTGTTTGATAGGCTTCTAGTTGCGCCATCTGCACAAACTCATAAACTACACCTTGTCCTGCAATTGCGGCATCACCGTGAATCACTATTGGTACTATTTTTTTTGAATCACCATCAAGTTGGTTATCCATTTTTGCTCTTGTAATACCTCCAGCCACTGCATTTACAGTCTCAAGATGAGAAGGATTAGGTGCTAGATCCATACGGATGCGTTTGCCGCTATCTGTATCTCTAATGCTTGTCCAACCCATATGGTATTTTACATCACCATCAAAAAGTTCTGCTTCATCATACTCTTTTCCATCAAACTCACTAAATATTTTTTCTGGCGCTTTTCCGAAGATATTAGTCAACACATTTAAGCGCCCACGGTGTGCCATACCCACCACGAACTGTTCTATACCTTGCTCCGCTCCTTGCTCCATTAACGTATCAAGACCTGGTATTAAGGCATCAACTCCTTCTATTGAAAAACGTTTTTGACCTACATATTTAGAATGTAAAAATGTTTCGAAAGAGACCGCTTCATTAAGTTTACCGAGAATATGTTTTTTATCTTCTACGTTAAATTCTGGGTGATTGTCATTTTTATTCAACCAGTTTTGAATCCAAGCGATTTCATCTGGTTCACGGATATACATGTACTCAACCCCTATAGAATCACAGTAAATCGCTTCTAGGTGTTTTACAATAACCTCAAGTGTCTGTTCGCCTAGACCTAGAACCTCACCTGCTTTAAAGCTTGCGGTTAAGTCGTCTGTGCTTAGTCCAAAATTTTCTAGAGCTAACGATGGTTCATACGTTCTACGATTTCTCACCGGGTTTGTTTTTGTAAACAAATGTCCCCTAGAACGATAACCATTAATAAGTTTAATAACAGCAAATTCTTTTAGTACAGCATCTGATACTGTACCGGAGACTCCTACATCTGAAAATCCAGCTTCTGCGGCAGAGCCGCTTTCTACACCAAAATCAAAACCCTGGAAGAACGCACGCCAACTAGGCTCGACGCTATCAGGAAATTTTAGGTATTTATCGTATACTTCTGCTATGTATGCAGGATGGACGGCATTTAAGAAAGAATATTTATCCATAATTGGAACAAAGAAGTGTCAGTTTAAATAAAACAGAACAAAAATACAACAAATCCCAAAACTAGTGGCTTGGTTATTGTATATTTATCAAGCAGAAATCATAAAATATTCTAAATGAAACTAAACTACACAACACCTAGTAAAATAATAGTAGCAGCCCTTATCCTCTTAATGACAAGCGTTTCTTATGCTCAAATTGATAAGAAAGAAACTCGTTTTTTAGATAAAGTTAGATTTGGCGGAGGCTTTGGCGTAAACTTTAGCAACAATAATTTTAACATAAATGTGTCACCATCTGCCATTTATGACTTTAACCAATATGTAAGTGCTGGACCTTCTTTAATATATAGTTATCAGAGTAACGACTTTTTTAAATCTTCGCTGTATGGAGCTAGTATAATTGGTCTTTTTAACCCATTACCGCAAGTACAAATCTCTACAGAATTAGAGCAACTAAGAGTAAATCAAACC
>JALZVC010000082.1 GCA_023301205.1 Flavobacteriaceae bacterium | reverse complement strand
CAAATACTAAATGTTTATTAATTGTGCAAAACAATAGCTTGTTGTCTTTATTTTAAACGCTATAAGTGTTATTTTTACATCATTATTATTATAATTAATCCAGTATTTTAAAGTATAATGAAAAACTTTTTGGTCGCCTTATTGGTTTTCCTTGTTTGGTCAGTAATTGGATTATGGATTTATTCAATAGGCAATCAGTTAGACATAGGGAAAAATGAACAAGCACCTATAATTTCTAAAATACCAAATACGATTATAGAACCAGTAATAGAGACCCTGTCGATTACTCCAGAAATTACGCACTTAGAGCCTGCGGAAACAAAAAGTAATTTTCTCATTAAATCTTTAGAGGATAAGACTCTATTTGAATCGGATGAAACTTTCGCTTTTCAAAAGGATAGTCAACTGGTAACAATCCCTGAAGAACTAACTGAAGTTCCATCCATACTAGCTTCTTATTTAAATGAACATCCAGGTCAAGAACTACATATCACATCTTACTATAGTGCGTCTGCTAAGCTACAGACACCAAATATAGGTGAACAACGAGGTGAAAATTTTAAAACATTAGTGATTGATGAAGGCATAGACACAAATCGCATTGTAGTGAAACCTGCGATAACAACAGCTGCTTTTGAAGATGATGAAACTCTTAATAATGCAATGACTTTTTCCTTTAAACTATTAGATAAAGAGCGAATTGCAAATGCTAAAAGCGCTATTCCAGAGTCTATTACTTTTTATCCCTCGTATGATTTTGATGAGCTACTTGCCAATAGTAGTTTACAAGAATTAGCAGATGAAGTTGTTGAATTACATAAACAACATCCGGAATTGATGATCGAGGTGATAGGACATACCGATCACATAGGAGCGAGTTCAGAAAATTATGTGAGAGGTTTAAAATCTGCTCGACAAATAAGATGGTATTTAGTAATTAAAGGTGAAATTGACCGAAAAGATATTATTGCCATCTCAAAAGGAGAATCAGAACCAATATTACGTGATGGAAGACCCGCAAGTAGAAAAGAAAATGCCCGTGTAGAAATTCAGTTTTCAGAAAAAGAATGATAGAGAGTTTAGACATACAAGCTTTATGGACTGCTTATGGCGCCATATTTACACTTATGCTAAGTACATTTTTACTAGGCTACGGCTTGGCTTCGTGGTTTGGTAAAACACAAAAAAATCGCGCTGTACAATTACAAAAAGAAGCGATAGAATCGCTGCATAATATTTCAGCAATAAACGACATAGAAACTATTTTTACGGAAATCAGGCCCAAAATTATTGATATTGTCAAAGAAACACAAAAAGAAATAAAACCTCAAGTCGTCGATACGCAAGGACAAACAGTAGCAGAAAAAGCGAAGTCAACGTATGTTTCGTATTCTAAACAAGAAGTAGCACTTGACCTTACAAATATAGGCCAAGGAACACCGAGTACTCCAGATGATCTAACTAAAATAGAAGGAATAGGTCCTTATGTTGAAGAGCGTCTAAATAAAATAGGGTTGTTTAACTACGAGCAAATAAGTAAACTTGAAGTGAAAGATATCCGCATTATCACAGAACTGATTGAGTTTTTCCCAGGACGAATAGAAAGAGACAAATGGGTTGAGCAATGTAAAAAATTAATGTTCTATCGTTCAAAATTATAAATTCCGAAATCTTCTTTCGGTATTAAATGTCATTTTATGAAACTAGCTACGCTTGATTGGGCATTAATAATTTCCTTTTTTGTAATTTTTCTATTCATAGGTATTTATGTCTCAAAAAAGGCAGGAAAAGACACCAATGAATTTTTCTTATCGGGCCGGAATATGCCTTGGTGGCTATTAGGTATTTCTATGGTGGCAACTACATTTGCTGCAGACACTCCGGGTTTAGTGACAGAATTAGTACGAAACAATGGTGTTTCTGGAAACTGGGTTTGGTGGGCATTTTTGTTAACTGGAATGCTTACCGTTTTCTTTTATGCCAAACTATGGCGAAAATCTGGAATCAACACCGATCTCGAATTCTATGAAATTCGGTACTCTGGTAAAGCAGCGAGCTTTTTAAGAGGCTTTAGAGCCATTTACCTTGGTGTTATCTTTAATATCATTACTATGGCAGGTGTTTGTCTAGCAGGTGCTAAAATCGCTAATATCCTACTTGGTATCTCTCAAGGTGAAGCACTACTCTACTCGTCTGTTATCGTTGTTATCTATTCTTCATTAGGAGGATTAAAAGGTGTACTAATCACAGATTTAATCCAATTTATTATTGCGATGGTAGGCTCTATATGGGCGACTATTTATATTGTGAACATCCCAGAAATAGGTAGTATTACAGAAATGTTAGCACACGAAAACGTTGCTGGAAAACTTAATATTCTACCAGATTTTTCTAACACAGAATTACTCATCACCCTCTTTATTATTCCCTTTGCAGTGCAATGGTGGAGTACCTGGTATCCAGGTGCAGAACCTGGAGGAGGTGGCTATATTGCGCAACGTATGCTTGCCGCAAAAAATGAGAAACATGCAACTTGGGCAACACTGTTCTTTAATTTTGCACATTATGCTATTCGTCCTTGGCCTTGGATTATTGTGGGACTTGCTTCTTTAGTGATTTTCCCAAGTTTAGAAAGTATTAATGCAGCGTTCCCAAGGCTTAATCCAGAAATGCAAGGGCAGGATGTTGCCTATGCCGCTATGATGACCTTTTTACCTGCCGGATTGATAGGCATTGTACTTACTTCATTAATAGCCGCTTTTATGAGTACCATCTCTACCCAACTAAACTGGGGAAGCTCTTATATTGTAAATGACTTTTATGGTCGTTTTATCAATCAAACAGCTACAGAAAAACAAAAAGTATTGGTGGGTAGAATCTCGACTGTACTATTAATGTTTTTTGCTGCTTTATTTTCAGTTTTTTTAAGCTCAGCCAAAGATGTTTTTGATCTGTTACTACAAATAGGCGCGGGAACCGGTTTGTTGTTTATCTTGCGCTGGTTTTGGAAACGGATTAATCCCTATAGCGAAATTGCAGCTATGGCGATCTCTTTTATCATTGCCATCTTCTTTTTTGTCAATGGAAAACTTGATGAACCCTTATTTGAACTTGCAGGGCATTGGCAATTAGTGCTTGGTGTTGCTATTACTACTATAGGTTGGGTCATAGTTACCCTATTAACAAAGCCCACAGATGATGATACCATTGCGGCATTCGAAAACTTAATATTCGATAAGGAGGATAAATTTAAAAACGTTGGATTTAAAGTGTTAGGCTTCTTTACGGCTGTAATTGGAACCTATAGCTTCCTATTTGCTACAGGGTATTATATCTACGGAAATATGAAACCAGCGATAGTACTGTCTGTTGTTTCGGTGGTTTGCGGTATCGTTTTAATTAAGATTTGGAAGAAAATTGTATAATGTAAAACCCCAAGAACAATGTTCTTGGGGTTTTAAGTAGTACTTAATGTAAATGACCAATAACAAATGGTCAATTGTCTTATTTCAGAAATTAATTATCGCCTAAAATTAAAGGAAGACCACCATCTCCACCGCCAACAACAATTACTTTGGTATTAGGAGATTCTGACAATTTTAAAGTAGCATCAATACCTTTATCTTTTAGAATCTTATCTGTAAGTGACGCACTTAATATCTTATTTGCATCTGCCTTTCCTTGCGCTTCGATCGTTACTTTTTCTGCTTCTTTCAATGCAGTCACCAATCTAAACTCATATTCTAAAGATTCTTGCTCTTGCTTTAGTTTACGCTCAATAGCTGTTTTAATAGTTGGTGGTAGCGTAACGTCACGAACTAAAACAGAATTTAATTGAATGTACTGAGGCTCTATTTTTTTTCTTGTTTCTTCAAATATCTCATTTTGTATAGCATCTCGTTTTGTAGAGTATAACTGTTCGGGCGTATATCTTCCTACTACACTTCTAGCTACAGCTCTAATTTCAGGTACAATAACTATGTCAAGATAATTTTCACCTTTTGTTTGATGCAACAACCCTAATTTATCGCTTTGTGGTTGATATAGAACTGATACATCAAGGTTAATTTCTAGACCATTAGAGGATAATACCTGCATTTTTTTTTCAAAAACTTCCTGTTGCTTCGTATTATAAACATATACTTTATTCCAAGGAGCAATGATATGAAAACCTTCACCTAATGCGGGTTGATCTGTTACTACTCCACCTCCAAAGGTCTTGAATAAAACACCAGCCTCTCCATAGCCAATATTAATAGATGATTTCATCAATACGATGACAAGTATCACGATAAGGATAATTACTGGTATGCCTAATTTTGGTAGTTTTTCCATTGTATTTGTTTTAATTTATATGAGTCCGTTAAATTTTCTAATAAACCATTCTATAGCGAGAGTAAGCGCTATTAATCCTAATAAGTATTTCCAATCAATAAGTGGTACCGTTTTTTGTTCGCTTTTTTGAATAGTTGCAAATCGGTTGTCATTAAGCAATCTATTGGCCAAATCTTGATATTGGTTAGAAGTAAATAGGCTTCCATTCGTATTGTTGGCTAAGGTACGTAAGTTTGCGACGTTAGCACTATTAAACTGCTTTTCTGCATCATAACCTATAACTGTAAAGTTACCACTTCTAGCTACACTCTGGTCTTCTGCAGACACTGTGTATTTGTAATTTCCTGCAGGTAACAAACTTAAATCAACTTCAAAAAAGTTATTCCGAAGCAACATAGGATATACCGTACGTTCTTGATTTTCTGCATCAACTACAGCAATACTTAGCGGCACTCTAGGGTCGAACACAAAGCTTTTGTCAAAGTATTGTGCCGAAATTTTAATGGCATTGTTATTATAGTAAAATGATTCACTACTTACCTCTAGCCTACTTCTACGTTTATTGGACGCCAGATACTGAACCATTTTCCCAATAAAATTATCAAAAGATTCAAAATTCTTGTTGCGCACATAACTCTCTGCACGCCATCTCCATAGGTTCTCCCCATCCCATATTGCCTCGCGTGTGCCATTTAACTCCATCGTAGAGAGCATTGGAGCTTCGCTAGAAAAACCATCTACCATTTGTTCTAGAATAACCTCATTGGGGATGGTGATTTCTAATTCGCCAAACAACGTTTTCATTGGTGGCATTCTTGAAAATCCTATATCCTCTATCGCAAACGTACCATAGTTAGTGTTTAACTGTCCTGCCACCTCTTCAGATTGATGGGTAGCATTCTTGTTAAAATTAGACTGCACTCCATTTAAAAAATCCCAATCTGTTTCTAGTCCCGTAATGGTGAAGCTATTTTTCTTTAATTGCGCTAGACTTTGATACACACCAGCAAATGTTCTGTCTGGTTGATATAATATCACCAATTGAGAATCATTAATCAATGATATCGCCTCAGAAGGTTTTTTTAGCTGAAATTTACGTTGTTCATTACTAGTGATCGCTTTTTTCAAGGCTCCTAAATCGGGATGAATGATAGAACTTATCACCAACACATTAGTAGATTGATCTATAACTTCTACTGCAAAATACTTTGCATTATTTGTTTTGTTTTTCTCTTCTGCTACTGGAATTACCTGAGCTGTATACTTTTGAAAACCAACAGCAGTCGCAGGTAATGTGAAAGAAACCGTCTCTGAGGTTTTCGATTTACTAAAGCTCACATTCTTAGTGAATACCGCGCTACCATCTTTAGTAACTATAAATTTACTGTTTGCCGTACCATTACCTGAATAGGATAAAATAGCCTCAACAGGAAACTGATTTTTTAGAAAGGCATACTTATTTGTGTTGAGTTGCGTTATCTTTAAATCAGTGTATTTGGTAGAATCCCCTATAACAACTGGAAAAACAGGGTTTTTCACCGCATTGTTCACAAATTGATAATCTCTACCTACCGTTTGATTTCCGTCGGTAAGTAAAACAATGGGAGCAGTTTCATTTTGATAAAGTTCGTTTACAGCCGCAAGTGACTTGGCAATATTTGTATTCTTAGCAGCGTACGAAAGTGAATCCAAGCTATTGATATCTTCACCAAATTTAAAATAGCTAATATCAAACGCAGCATTTAACGTTGCGTCATCTTTTAGTTCATCAAGAAAAGAAGTGACACTATTTTTTTTATCTAACTCTTTAATTGACATAGAGTTATCTACTAGTATCGGAAGTTTTGGTTTTACATCAAAATAACTGTCTGCTGTCATTTTTGGGTTTATAATCAACAACAGAATAAAAAACAATGTCAAGAATCGTAGTACCCCAAAAAGCCACTTAAATTTACCAGCATACTTTGTTTTGTACCCATACATAAAAACAGCAAGCCCAAGAGAGACAAGGGCTGCAATACCAATATATAAAATAGTTTCTGGAGTCATTCTTGAATACGATGTTAACTGTTTAATGTACGATGAATCTGATATCACATCATAATAAGAAAACCATCGTGTGTGTTTTGAAATGAATGGATCATAGTTATTTTAAGTCAACATACCACCGTCTACGTTGAGTACTTGCCCTGTTACATACCCAGATAGGTCACTAGCAAGAAATACGCAGGTGTTTGCAATGTCTTCTGGTGTTCCTCCACGCTTTAAAGGAATAGCATCTGTCCAAGATTTTACCATTTCTGCATTAAGCTTACCAGTCATTTCGGTTTCAATAAAGCCAGGTGCTATCGCATTACATCGTATGTTACGGGAACCTAATTCTAGTGCGACAGATTTAGAAAAACCAATGATACCAGCTTTAGAGGCCGCATAATTAGTTTGCCCAGCATTACCCTTAACACCCACTACAGAGCTCATATTGATAATAGAACCTTTACGCTGCTTAAGCATTGTGCGCTGTACCGCCTTTGTCATATTAAATACAGATTTTAGGTTTACTTCAATTACTTTATCAAAGTCTTCCTCAGTAATACGCATTAATAAGTTATCTTTTGTAATCCCTGCATTATTGACTAAAATGTCAATACTACCGAAATCTCCGATTACCGCTGCTGCTAATTCTTGAGATTCATCAAAACTAGCTGCGTTACTTTTGTAAGCTTTAACCTTAACACCGCTGGCGCTTAAGCCTGTCGCCAACTCCTCTGCAGCTTCTGCAGATGAATTGTATGTAAAGGCAACATTGCATCCGTGATTTGCAAAAACTTCAACAATACCTTTGCCTATTCCTCTACTACCACCTGTAATGATAGCTGTTTTTCCTTCTAGTAATTTCATAATTTACAATTATTTATACCGTATTGATGTATTTGATGAGTCCTAATTTTATACTTTATAACTTTTATTAAATGTATAACATTTCTGGAATTATCTAGCTTCAAATATACCAAAAGCTACACTCTTTTGCATAAAAAAGCCCTACAGATTTGCAGGGCTCTTTATCGTTTTATATTTTCAGAATTATTTAAGTACTTCTGCCATCTTCTTTCCTATTTCTGCTGGAGAATCTACTACATGAATACCGCAAGCACGCATAATTTTCTTCTTAGCTTGTGCTGTATCATCGCTACCACCAACAATAGCACCTGCATGACCCATTGTTCGTCCAGCTGGAGCCGTCTCACCTGCAATAAATCCTACTATCGGTTTTTTACTTCCGCTATTTTTATACCAATAAGCAGCGTCTGCTTCTAGTTGACCACCAATCTCACCAATCATTACTACCGCTTCTGTTTCTGGGTCATTGATTAGCATTTCTACGGCTTCTTTAGTTGTAGTTCCAATAATTGGATCACCACCAATACCAATAGCCGTTGTTATTCCTAAACCTTGCTTCACCACTTGATCTGCAGCCTCATAGGTCAATGTACCTGATTTTGAAACAATACCAATTTTACCTTTCTTAAAAACAAAACCTGGCATAATACCAACCTTAGCCTCACCTGGTGTAATAACACCTGGACAATTAGGCCCCACTAGTCTACATTCTTTATCTTTAATATAGTTGGAAGCTTTAATCATATCTGCTACCGGAATACCTTCTGTAATAGTAATTATCACTTTTATTCCAGCATCTGCCGCTTCCATAATTGCATCTGCAGCAAAAGCTGGCGGTACAAAAATTATAGTTGTGTCTGCTTGCACTTCTTTAACCGCTTCTTCTACGGTATTAAAAACAGGTTTATCAAGATGTGTTTGTCCACCTTTACCCGGAGTAACACCACCCACTACATTCGTTCCGTATTCGATCATTTGACCTGCGTGGAAAGTTCCTTCACTTCCAGTAAAACCTTGTACAATTATTTTAGAATCTTTATTAACTAAAACACTCATGCTTTTTTGTTCTTTTTTTGTGATTACTATTCCGTAATTTCTTCGGAAATATGCTGTTTTTTTTTGAGATGATAAAGATATAACTTATCGGTGACTAAAAGAAAGGTAATACGTAAGTTTCTACTAAGTTTTAGTTTGACATCAAAAAAAACATAATATTCTTTAATGAATTCAACAACCGACATGTTAATAATACTCAAAAACCTTTAGAATATACTAATACGACCTTTATTTGAATTTACTTGTTTCCGATTAACTTTTCATTCAATTTTTTTAGATAAACATTTTGAAGTTTACTCCAGAAGCCAGAAGTCATATTGCCAAAGTATTTCTTATTACTTGTCCTATCTAAGACATAGAATTTTTTTAATTCACGAGTTTTAAATTCCCCATCTGAATTAGTATAGTCGTAGGTCTTATTATCGTAATTAAAAACGTATCTATATTCAGTTAAATCACTGTACTTAGAATCAGAATCGAGTTGGTCTGCTGTTATAAGTTCAAAGTTACCCTTATATGTTTTTTTTATATTTTTCTTTAGGTATTTATTATAACTCCTTCTGTGGGTAATAAATAAAATGGTTGCTTCTTCTTTTCCAAATTCAGGAGGGATAGCACCATTTTTTTCAGTTATAGATTTATTAGCTTTAGACTTAACAATAGCACCACAAGAAGACAGAAGTGTTAAACTAATCAATAAGAGTAAAAGCTTTAAATAGTTTTTTTTTGCCATAGTTTTTTTATTAATAATTCGAATAACTCTGCTTTAATGAGAAATATTTATACTTTAACTTTATGATAAGAACCATTTGTATCATCTTGATTCATTGCTGGCTGACTTACTTGATGTCCTCTATATAATTTACCGTCTTTTATTTCCCAAATAGAGATAAAGTGCGCAATACCCAACTCTTCGTCAGGATTTTCTATAGTACGAACATAGTATTTATACCTAGTTGTAACAAAATTACCGTCTGCTAATACGTGGCTCACCTCTATACGAAGCCCTGCATAGGTTCTAGCAATTTCGATAAAAGTATCTGTAATTTCTTTTAAATGAAAAATTGTCAAGCCCTCAGTGCTATTCCAGATCAATTCTACATCTGGGTGCATAAATTTGCCAAGTACGCTCTCGTCTTTTAAAAAATCTGCATTATAAAAATTTTTTACAACCTGTTTAGCATTTAAACTCATGTTAATTTATCTAATTTTTCAATAATATCTGGTATCAACCTGATGGAAGCTATTTCCTTATATTTTTTCCTGAATTCGTCTGCTGGAGAACCAAAGTAACTTTTATGTCCTTCTAGTGATTTACTCACCCCACTTTGCGCAGAGATTACTGCTTTCTCTCCTATCGTCACTCCACTTGTAATCGCTGCTTGACCCCATATAGTTACAAAGTCGTCAATAACCACACAACCTGCAACCACAACCTGTGCGGCAAACAAACAACGTTCACCTATTAAAGTGTCATGACCAATATGCACTTGATTGTCTAGTTTAGTACCTGCGCCTATGGTAGTTGAACCCGTTACGCCTTTATCTATAGTGCATAATGCCCCAATATCTACATTGTCTTCTATGACCACATTACCACAACTTACTAATTTGTCAAACCCTTCTGGACGTGTTTTATAGTAAAATGCATCTGCACCAAGCACTGAGCCTGAGTGAATGGTAACGTTATCTCCAATTACAGTATGGTCGTAAATACATACATTAGGATGAATTAAACACCCCTGCCCTATTTTTACGTGATTCCCTATAAAAACATTGGGCTGTATTATGGTATGCTTTCCTATTTCTGAAGTAGCTGAGATAGCAGCATTAGCCGGTATAAACGGACGAAAGTGCTTTGTAATTTTATTAAAATCTCTAAAAGGATCGTCTGAGATAAGTAACGCTTTTCCTGGTGGGCAATCCACTTCCTTATTGATAAGGACTACCGTTGCAGCAGAAGAAAGGGCTTTGTCATAATATTTAGGATGATCTACAAAAACGATATCACCTGGACTAACCACGTGAATTTCGTTCGCCCCCAAAACAGAGAAATCTTCTTTGCCTACAAATTTGCAGTCAATAAGCTTAGCAATGTCTTTTAGCGTTTGGGGTGTAGAAAACTTCATTAGTCAAATATAAAAAAATCCCTCACCGTATGAGATACAGGAGGGATTTATTTTT
>JALZVC010000081.1 GCA_023301205.1 Flavobacteriaceae bacterium | reverse complement strand
TAATCACCAGCATCTAACTCAAAATCTACTGGTAATCCAACAGATCCAATAACTTGTGCTCCAAAAGTGATATTATCAAAAAAGATGATATCATCTGCAGGTCTATCAATAAAGTCTGGGAAAATAATAATTTGGTCTAAACCTGTAGTTTCACCTAAGCCTATTTGGCTAGAGAAATCTATAGTGATCATCTCCCATTGGTTTATTAAAGTATTAGCCACTCTAAGTTCTGGCTGTGCTCCACCAGATGGTGTAGCAAATTTTAAACCTATATCACTAATTTTGGTTTTATACACCATAATATTTAGTGTTGCGTTTGCAGCTGTAAGATCAAAAGTACCAATATCGCTGCCGTGCATAGATTCTACGCCAGCAAAAGGCTGTCCAGCACCTCTAGCAGTAAACTGAGCAACTGTAGCAGATGTATTTATTCCTGAAGGATCAGGATTTGCGACAATCTCTAAATCTGGATCATCATCATTCTCAAATACGTTCCAAGTCCAGTCAGCTCCGTTACCACCAGCCTCAAAATCGATGGGTGCCATTTGAGCAAAACCGAGCGTTGTAAGCATTACTGCAATAAAAAGTGTAATAATCTTTTTCATAATATTAGTATTTAAGGTTTAGTAATCTTTATATAATCTATTAGGTACTCTTCTGGGAAAATGGTTTGATCTACTTCGCGACCACCAAATTTGCCGCCAATAGCGAGATTTGCCAACAAATAAAATGGTTGATCAAAAGGCCAATTTTCTACATTTTTAAGAGCTGGATTATAGGTATATACCTCTGTATTGTCAACAAAAAAAGTAATATGATCTTTAGTCCATTCTGCTTTATAGGTATGAAAACCTTCCTCAATGTTTTCTATACGCGTCCTCTTGGTATTCACGGTCTCACCTGAGCTAGAGGTAGTGTGCAGGGATGTAAACACCACGTGTGGCTCTCTGCCTACATATTCCATAATGTCAATCTCACCACAAGCGGGCCATATGGCTTCGTCAATATTGGAACCTAACATCCAAAATGCTGGCCATAGCCCTTTGCCTGTAGCAAGTTTTGCTCTAACTTCTATTGTTCCGTAGGTGAATTCTACTTTGTCTTTTGTAGTTATTCTTCCAGAATAATGTAATCCATCTTTTTTGCTTGCTGTGATAACCAAATTACCATCCCGTACTACCACATTTTCTTTGGTGTATAATTGTAATTCGTCATTCCCCCATCCACATAATGCAGGACAACCATCGCCAAGTTCATAGTTCCAATGTGTAAGATTTAATGAATTACCATCAAAATTTTCTTCAAATATCACCTCCGGCTGCGCATTGCAGGCTGTGAGATTTAAAATTGATATGAAAAAAACGATCCTTCTCATTAGTTAATAGTAAATTTTACCTTATTCGTTGTGTTGGCATCATTACCTATAAACAGCTCAAAGTCACCTGGCTCAACAATCCATTCGCCTTGATTATTATAAAAACCAAGCTCTTTATCTGTAAGGGTAAATGTTACTTCTTTAGAAGTACCAGCCGGAATAGCGACAAGATCAAAGCTTTTCAATTCTTTCATTGGTCTGGTAACAGATGCGTACATATCGTGGAGATATAATTGTACCACTTCTTTTCCGTCTACATTGCCAGTATTTGTAATTGTAATTGTTGCCGAAATATTCTTTTTTGAAGTGTAGTTATTTTTTAATGTCACATTTCCGAAGTCAAAAGAGGTGTAACTCAAGCCATAACCAAAAGGATATAAAGGAGTATTTTCTTGATCTGAATAGTGTGACCAAAAAACTACATCTTTACCTGGAAGTAATGGTCTTCCCGTATTCTTGTAATTATAATACAGAGGAACTTGCCCTACACTTCTTGGAAAAGTTACAGGTAATTTACCACTTGGATTATAGTCTCCATAAAGTACCTGCGCAATGGCATTACCGCTTTGAGAGCCTAAGTGCCAAGTTTCTAAAATCGCAGGAATATGGGCATCTGCCCAAGTAATTGCTAATGGTCTACCGTTAGTTAGCACAAGAACAATGTTCTTATTTACTTTATACACTTCTTCTAATAATTCTTGCTGAACGCCAGGTAAATCTAAACTCGTGCGACTTCGCCCTTCGCCACTCTGCATACCGTGCTCTCCTAACATCATTAACACAACATCTGCTGTTCTAGCATTTTCTATTGCTGCTGCAAAACCAGAGATATCAGTCTCGTTAATAATAACCTCTGTAGCAAAGGGTGTTTCACCTATACTTACATCTGCTCCTTTAGTATATGAAATTGTATTTCCAGTATAGCTTTTTAAGCCTTCTAATAAAGATACAGCAGAATTCTCTTCTGCCGCAAGACGCCAATTACCTAAAGGACTGGTCTTATCATCTGCAAAAGCCCCTATCACTGCAATTTTTTGACCGTTCTTTTTAAGTGGAAGTAGCTCATTTTGATTCTTTAATAAGACAATTGACTTTTTAGCCATATCTAGGCTGGCGTCCATAATTTCGACGCTTCCAGTTACTTCTGCTTCTCTTGCCTCATCTAAATATTTGTATGGATCATCAAAAAGGCCTAACTCAAATTTCACTTTAAGAATACGTCTGGCAGCATCTTCGATAAGTTCTTCATTTACTTTACCTTCTTTTATCAGTTTTGCTAATTCATTTACATACAGGTACGATTCCATATCCATATCTGAACCTGCTTTTACGGCTAACTCTGCCGCGTGAACTCCATCCTTTGCGTGACCGTGTGCGATCATTTCGGTTATTGAACCCCAATCTGATACTACAAAACCTTCAAAGCCCCATTTACCTTTTAAAATATCTCTTTGTAAATATTTATCTCCAGTTGCTGGCACACCATTAAGCTCATTAAATGAGTTCATAAATGTCATTACACCAGCTTCTTTAGCCGCAATAAATGGCGGAAAAATCATATTATTTAGTGTAGATAGTCCTACATCTGCGGTATTATAATCCCTACCACCTTCAGCAAAACCATAAGCCGCAAAATGTTTAGCACAAGCTGCTATAGTATTATTTGTAGTAAGGTCGTCACCTTGAAATCCTTTTACTCTCGCGGTTGCAATTTTACTACCTAGATATGGATCTTCACCAGCACCTTCCATTACTCTACCCCACCTTGCATCTCTAGATATATCTACCATAGGCGCAAACGTCCAGTTAATACCCGCAGCAGAAGCTTCTTTTGCCGCCATAGCTGCAGATTTTTTAATTGCTTCTAGATCCCAACTTGCAGATTCTGCTAATGGAATTGGGCTAATCGTTTTATATCCATGAATTACGTCAAAGCCTATAATTAATGGTATTCCTAATCGAGATTGCTCGACGGCCATCTTCTGTACCGCTCTTACATCTTTTACACCTCTCACGTTAAGCATAGAACCTACATAACCCTTTTTTAAATGATCGTATTTTTTTGCAGCTTCACCATCAGATGGTCCTGGGCCTGTAAAATCCCAAAAACCGTTGTATTGGTTCATTTGACCTATCTTTTCTTCTAAGGTCATTTTATCTAAAAGTGCCGCTACTTTCTCATCTATGGATTGTCCTACTGCATCCACATTTTCTGCAGTAATAGCTACTGGCAGATTAGTATGATTGCTTTGACAAGCCACATTTAGAAGAATGAACCAGAAAATAATTATATGTATTGTGTTTCTCTTCATCTTACTGGTATACTCTTACATAATCAACTGACATCGTAGACTCTGTAAAAGCAGTGTCTATATTGCCGCCAAATGTGCCACCCATGGCTACATTAAAAATTAAGAAAAAATCTTTATCAAAAGGTAAATTAGGACTGTTGTTAAACACATAAAACGGTGTACCATCAATAGAGAAGATCATATTTTCTTCTGTCCAATCGATACTGTAAATATGAAAATCATTAGAAACTCCAGGAATAATGGTAGAGCTGCCCATTGCATTTCCACCAGAAGCTCCAGGAAAATGTAGTGTTGAGAATATTTCATCTTGGCTGTTACCTACGTGCTCCATAATATCCATTTCACCTGCAGCAGGCCAAGGGTTTGTATCAATATCTGCCCCTAACATCCATAATGCTGGCCAAGTACCACCACCTGTAGGAAGCTTAGCTCGTATTTCTACTCGTCCAAAGGTGAATTCAAACTTATCTTGAGTGAAAATTCTACCAGATGTATACTCACTCCCACTAAAATTTTCTCTTCTTGCGGTAATGTTTAACATTCCATCTTCCACTACTACATTGTCTAAGCGGTCTGTGTAAAATTGTGATTCGCCATTGCCCCATCCATTATCACCTGTTCCTATATTATATACCCAATTATCACTACAAGGCGCTCCATCTTCATCAAACTCATCTGACCATACTAACACATCATTATTACCACTACCCACAGCGCCAGTTAGACCCGAATCACAATCTGTTGGAGGTGGCGGCGGATTATCATCACCTCCTCCTACTGGAACAAACGTGTGATACCAAGCTAGTAAACCACCAGTTGGATCATTAAAAGGTTGTTGTAAACCCCTAACCGTTAATCTATTTTCTGTTAGCTCTATAATTTCGTATTCCATCGCTCCAGACCAATAAGACATAGTGCTATTTTCAACATCAAATTCTAAAGCTCCAGTTTCTGCATTTTCTATGATTACAAAGCTGGTCTGAAACTCTATTTGATCTGCTATATCTCGACACTCATCCACAAACTCTTGCGGAGATGCATCTGGGAAAAATCTTGTTACTTCTGCCCAGTTTATGAACGTTTCACCTTGATTTTCTAATACATAAGTGAAATTATTATTTTCATCAAAGCTAAAAGTTAAAACATCATCATAAAGACAAGGATTTAATTCATTAGGTCCAGCAGAAAAGAAATTTGGAAAATCTTCAGCAGGATCTCCTACCCCAAAATGTCCTGCATTTGAAGAATCCCACACCCAACTCTTAGAACCATCACCTGCAATGAGGCTTAAGATTAAGGGATCTATGGAAAGTGTAACATCAAGATCGATAGTTACGGTATCACTTGAGCTAACTCCGCCTCTACCAAAAGCAATAACTTGAATGATTTGCTGAAACTGACCTGATTGCGTATATCTAAATTCTGCAGTTTCACCTTCTAAAAGTACTACCGGATCGGCATCTTCTAGAAAAAACACGTGAAAATTAATTGCATCGTCTGCAACTGGAGTTACAGTAACGTTACCAGAGTTGTCTTGAGCAACTTCTACACTAATCTGCAAATTACTAGGAGCAGTAATATCACCTATACTTGGGTCGTCAACTTCACAACCCAGTACTAAAAATGATATGGCTAAAACTAAATATTTTAAATTTTTCATCTTTTTTTATTTTATTTACTGTAATCTAAGATTGTCATAAAAGTATGTAGAACCATCTCCAGGTAAATCTGGAACAAACTCAAAGAATATAACTACTCTATCATAATCAACTGCTGGATCCACTAAACCTGCAAAATCAAATACTAGAGTCTCCCAAGTATCTTCAACTGTGGTATTGACATCTACAAAAATTTGGTTGCCCGTTACTTGATTTTCTATTGCTAATCGAACAGGAATGTTTGCTTTTGGCGACCAAGAATCGACAGCAACCGACTGCGTACCAGAAAAGTCTATTGGGGTATCTAGATCAAAGAAAGTTCCTGCAAAAAATTGTGCGCCTTCTGTTTTAGTAGTTTGTACTACTGCCGCACTTGTATTAATACCCGTCATAAAAGGGTTAGGTTCAATTGTAGATTCTGCTCCTTCAAAACCAATTAATCCGAAATCTAAACTTGGATCTTCAAAGTCTACTGGAAATTCGACACCAGCACCCGTATTTCCTGGACCTTCTGAAAGGGCTAAATTGTCAAAAAAGAAGGTACTTCCATCTCCGACATTTCCGAAGTCAAAAAAGACAATTATTCTCGAATATTCTTGTGTTAAATCTGCTCCACTAAAATCAAAAAATAGTGTTTCCCACCCATCAGTTACTGTGGTTACAGCACTTATTTCTGAAGAAATATCAGGATCAGTACCATTCTCGATTTTAAGCAATACGGTACTACCTGCTGGTAATGGAGATAAAGATGATATACTTAGACTTTGAAATTCGCTAAAATCAATAGGGCCTCCCAATTCGTTTACTGTCCCAGCAAAAGTTTCTGCACCAGCTTCTTTAAAGAATTGTGCTACAGTAGCACTTGTATTCTCTCCTGTTGGCAGAGGATTATCTACTATGCTTGTAACCGCTCCACCAAAATCAATAAAAGAATATTCAATGGTTGTAGATTCAAAATCTATTGGTAATAAGACAGGGTTTTCAATCACTACTTCCACTATTTCTTGAACCGTTGCAGCGCCTCCTGCAAGTGCAATAACTCTCACATTAAAAGTACCTACTTCTGCATACGTATGTGTAGCTGTTTCTCCTAACATAAGCGGTGTAGCTATTTCATTCTCAACATCATCGAAAAAGACTTCAAAACCAACAGCTAAATCTGCGGTAGCAGACACTTGAATGGAAAACGCATCTCCAGATACAGGAGTTATGGTAACTTCAAGATTTTCTGGTGGTAAAAACGAAACCATTAATTCTCTAGTTATAGAAGTTGTCTCACCGTTTAAATTTGCTCCGGTCACAGTGACAGTGAATGATCCTTCTTCATAGGTGTTAGCAATTGATTCACCTAGCGCTAAATCTACTGGTTCACTACTGTCACCAAAATCTATGGTAAAAACTGAAACACTCTCACCTGAGGGAGTGAACGTAACGATGCCTGTATTGTCCTGTGTTAAGGTGACAATCAACTCCAGATTTGATGGTAATGCAATATCGTTAACAAATGTAGTATCTCGATCATCGTCGTCACAGCTTGCAAAGAGCGCAGTCATCAAAAGAAAGACAAATAAAAATTTTGTGTTTTTCATAGTTCTTGTATTAGTATCCAGGATTTTGCTCCCATCTATTTCCAGCTAATTGTATTTCAATAAGCGGTATTGGGAAAAGTTCATTTTTACCAGTTGTAAATCCATCTATTTCTTGAGCAGCTCTATTAGTTCTTACTTGATCAAAAAAGAAATGCCCTTCTCCTACAAGTTCTCTTCTGCGCTCATCATAAATTGCATCTCTTAAATCTGTTCCAGAACTCAAAATTTCTGATTGCATTGCACGTACCCTCACCCTGTTTAGGTAAAGTCTAGCAGTTGCATCTGCACCTGCTCCTCTATTGTGAGCTTCTGCAGCCATTAGAAGTACATCTGCAAAACGTATCGCTCTATAATTATTTGGGTTCGTTAAGTTTTGATCCCCTGTATTTGCATCACCTAGTCTAGGTATGTATTTTCTATTAAAAAATCCAGTATGCTCAAAGCCCTCTGTAAATGTAACTCCGGCTCCATTATTGAAATCTGTATTGTCTGCCGCAAATTGGTCTATATTTAAAATAGCTATATCTCTTCTAACATCATCCTCTTCAAAGAGATCATAGGTTTCTTGTGTAGGTACATTAAAACTAAAACCTGATTCGAATAATGGTCCATTATACGTTCTTGGCCCATTAAAACCTACAGCTACATTCCCTTCACTACACTGTAAACAACCAAAACCAGCCCCTTCAGCGTCTGTATATTGTACTTCGAACACAGACTCTATATTGTTCTCATTATCGTTTTCAAATAAGGTACTATAATCTGTTACTAAATCGTAGTTCATAGAATTAATCACATCGTCAAGGACTGCAGCAGATTCAACAAATTTATCTTGATAAAGGAATACCCTTCCAAGCAACGCTTGTGCAGCTCCTCTGGTCACTCTTCCTGTCTCGTTTTGAACTTCTGGTAAATTATCAATTGCAAATATTAAATCTTGCTCTATTTGCGCGTATACCTCCACCTGAGGGGTACGATCTACTACATTTTGATCTCCAAAAAGTAAACGCTCATCAACCGCTAAAGGCACATCACCAAAAAACTTAGTTAATTCAAAATAATAATACGCTCTTAAAAATGTAGCTTGTCCAAGAACATTGGGTCTGTTTGGGAAATCAAAATTATCTTTAAACTCCAAGATAAAGTTGGCTCTATTAACACCAGCAAACATCCAGCTAAATACATCACGAAGGTTGTTATTCTGTGACGTATGCGTCATATTATCTATCTCTTGAATACCTGGTACATCTATCGCACTTTCTCCTCCGGCTAGTGTATTACTAGAGGCTATCTCACCTAGCATTACATTGATATAACTTGCCTGTAACAAATCATAGGCCCCAATAAGTGCACTTTGATAATCCTCTTCGCTGTTAAAAAACTCTTCAGAGTTTTCATCTTCAGAGTTGATATCAACAAAATCATCACTACACGCGTTGCTAAAACCCAATAAAATAAGGCAAAGTGCAACTATTTTTAAATATTTTTTCTGAAATATCATAGATTAAAATTTTATATTGGTGCCTACTAAAAATGTTCTTGGTGTTGGGTAAAACCCTTGATCAAAACCTCCACCAACAGGCGCTCCATTTGATGAAGTTGGATCAAAGCCTCTATATCTAGTCAATGTAAATGCATTACTAACAGAAGCGTATATCCTGAACTCATCCATTTTCCAAGATTCCATAATTTTGTCTGGTAATGTATATCCTAATTGGATATTTTGAATTCTAATAAAAGAGCCATCCTCAACAAAGAAGTCTGAAAACAAGGTGTTATTTGTAGCTCCCGTTGTTACTCTCGGGGTAGTATTTGAAGTTCCTTCTCCCGTCCATCTGCCTAAGAAAGCGGTAGATCTATTCGTTAAGGGGTTAAAACGTTCATAATCTCTTGCTATATCATTCCCTACAGATGCAAAAGCATAGGTTAGGAAATCGAAATTTTTGAAGGTAAATCCAAAATTAAATCCAAAGGTAGCATCTGGTATTGGGTTACCGATGTCAGTTCTGTCTGAGTCATCAATAACACCATCACCATTAATATCTACAAAACGTAAATCACCTGCTTGCGTCCCATTTAATGTAGGCACCGCATCTACTTCTGCTTGATTCTGAAATATTCCATCTGTTACAAACCCTCTAAAGTATCCAATAGGGAATCCAGCTTCAAATCTAGCTGGCGGATCTTGCCCAATACCAAAACTTCCGCCCGAAAGAAAGTCATCCTCTCCATTTACTAAAAGTACTTCGTTATCTAGTGTAGTAGCATTTGCACTAATATTGAATTTAAAATTTTCTGAAACAGTTTGTCGATAACTAAAGCTTAGCTCAAAACCTCGATTTCTTACTGTTCCAGCATTAACAATAGGTGCACCAGAACCTGGAGCACTAGCTCCTAATATTCCTGATACCTGCGGCACTAAAAGTAAGTCTTCGGTTCTTCTATTGAAATAATCTACCGTGACATCTAATTTATTATCAAGGAATTTAGCATCTACACCAACATCAACGGTATGTTGCCTTTCCCATTGAACTTCTGGATTAGAAATCCTACCAATAGCAGTACCAAAAACAAGTTCATCATCTATAACAGCAACTCCTTCACCATTTAATAAGGACTCAAAACCAAAATCTCCAATCCTATCGTTTCCAAGAATTCCCCAAGAACCACGTAACTTTAAGAAATCAATACTTTCACTATTCGTTAAGAAATTTTCTTCAGTCAAGATCCACCCTGCGGACGCTGACGGGAAATATCCAAATTTATTATTTGGACCAAACTTGGTAGAACCATCACGTCTAATAACTCCAGAGAAAAGATATTTACCTTTAAAATCATACTGACCACGAACAAAATAAGAAAGTAATCTTGAGTCGAAAGTATTACCTCCATTTACATTATTGTCAAATACTTCACCAGCATTATCAATAGTAGCATTATTACCAGAATTACCCGGTATATCAAAACCCGTAAAAGACCTAAACCTACCTGTAGTTCTAAACACTGAGTTACCAAGTGTTACGTTTATATTATGTTTTTCTGAAAAGCTATTTTTATAAGAAGCAAAGGCGTCAAACGTATAATCTCGGAAAAGATTTCGTGCTTCAAAAACACTGTTTCTTTCAACGTTAAAGACTTTACCCGTCCCGAAGTTAGCTATCCCTGAAAATGAGAATACATCCACTTCTGAATAATTTCCTTGAAATCTAGATGAAACAGAAATATGTTCTGTAACATCATAAGTAAGCCCGAGACTCCCTCCTATTTTATATACATCTGTATCATTGTTAGCATTGGCAATTTGAGCTACTGGATTAATTACCTCATTACCTAAACCTTCGGCTAATGTAAATTGTCCATTTTCGTCTCTTACAGCAAATGTTGGCGCATTGTTTAATGCATTATAAAGTACTGAGCCTATCGCATTTTCTGTAAGAGATTTTCTACTTGTATTGGACAATAAAATTGCAGAAGTAAACTTTAAATTTTTCGCAAGATCTCTGTTATGGTTCAATCTTGCCGTAACTCTGGTAAAATTTGCCTTGTCTCCTCCCACAATCCCGTCTTGAGTAAGCGTAGAAAGGCCAAAAGATGTTTTAGTCTTATCAGAACCGCCGCTTAAAAGCAGATCAGCACTAAATATTGGCGCACTCTCAAAAACTTCGTCTTGCCAATCTGTACCCTCACCTAAAGCAGCCACATTTGTAAATAATGGAGATTGACCACCATTAACTCTTGCTTCATTAACAAGCAACGCATATTCTGTTGCATTTAAAACAGGAATTTTTCGTGTAGTTTCTTGAATTCCATAAGACGATCTAAATTCAGCCTTAAGTTCAGAATTATATGAACCACTTTTTGTTGTGATTAAAATCACACCATTTGCTGCTCTAACTCCATAAATACCAGCCGTAGCATCCTTTAAAACATTTATAGATTCAATATCTGCAGGGTTAACAACACTTAAGTCCTCTATAACATTGCCGTCTAATAATATTAAAGGCCTGTTATCACCATTAGTAGATATACCTCTTATATTAATATTCAAAGCTGCACCTGGCGCACCAGATCCAGAGGTAATATTTACACCTGCTACTTGACCTTGTAACGCTTCTTCAATTCGGCGAGGTTTCAAATCTTCGATGGTTTGCGAACTAATTACAGCTACTGCACCAGTAATTTCTTTTTTACGTTGTGTGCCATAACCTACTACTAAAACTTCATCTAATTGCGCCGCATCTTCAACCATTCTAACATCTAGAGCTCCAAGATTCTCTGCACTATTAACTTCTTGAGTAAGGAAACCTACATAAGAAATTACTATAACAGCATCCTTAGAGACATTGTTAAGGGTGAAATTTCCATCAAAATCTGTGATTGCACCGTTATTAGTACCTTTTTCAGAAACTGTTGCTCCACTCAAGGGTAATCCGCTAATCGCCTCATAAATAGTCCCCTTTACAGTTTTATTTTGAGCAAAAAGTGATCCTGAGCAAAACAGAATCAAAAATAAAAATGATGTATACCTCATGTCAGTTATAGTTTAAGGTACAATATACCGACACTATAAACAATAAAAATCATGTTGCACCTATACAATTACAATACAATAAAAATAAAAGAGCATTTTTAAGAATAATTCATTATTAAACTCCCATTATTACTGATGAAATAATAAATATAGCTAACCACGCTAATACCATAAACTTGTTTAATTGTAGTAGCTAAAAACACCTGTGTTGTGGTAATGTTGTAGTGATTAACACTAAGGTTGTGGTACTACATATCAATAAAATAGTTGTTTAAGTTCACTTCTCTGTCTAAACTAATTTTTTTTCTCAAACGATATCGTTTAATTTCTACACTTCTAGGAGAAATATTTAATAATGGCGCAATTTCTTTGGAACTTAAATTGAGTCTAAGATAAACACATAGACGTAAGTCGTTTGCTGTTAGTTCTGGATGCAGCGTTTTTACCTTTTTAAAGAAGTCCTTATCAGCGTGATTAAAGGCCTCTTCAAAAAAGTCCCAATCTTCTGTATCACTTAATGACATATTAATTTTTTTGATTAAAGGCTTTATACCTTCTGAGTCTTTTAATTTGACAAGCTCTTCTTTAAACTCGTTAAGCACGTTATTTTTCTTAATCATACTCATAGTAGAAATCGCTAATTCTCTATTTCGTGCTTCGATATCTTGATTTAATTTTTCATTTCTAAGTTGTATAAGCTCTTTTTGGGTTTCAAGTTCATTTAATGCAAGAATTCGTTCGTTCTTTTCTAAAAGTCGTGTGCGCTCTTTTTTATAATTTTTCTTGTTCCATAAATTAATGAAATAGAAGCTACTTATTAATAAAAGTACATAGAAAAAAATAGCCAAATATGAGAGGAACCAAGGTCGTTTAATGCTAAAAGCGAAGCTGGCTGCATCTTTCTGTATAATCCCGTTGACACGCGTTCGTATTTGAAATAGGTAGCTGCCAAATCTTAAATTCTCAAATGCCTCTTGATTGTCTGTACTCCATTCACTCCAAGGTTCATTTTCGTCTTCCTTAAGCTTATACTGGTATTCAATTAATCTATATTTCGAAAAATCTAATACGCTGTAATTAAAAGTAATGAAGTTCTCCTCTGCATTAAATACTGTTTCATTACTAATTAAAGGGACTAATGTTGTCTTTTCTTTAGATTTCCCATTATAGATTGAGTTAATAGCTACGTTATAATTTGGTTGACCGTTAACAGTAGTATCCATTAGAAGATATCCACTCGAAGTACCATACAGATAAGTATCATCTTCTAAAAAGCTCAAATTTTCAAATCCTTTCTTCTCTTTTCTTAGTGTTTCTGAAATGGAGATACGTTGTAGCTTGTAGCTATTATCTAGGCCTTGTTTACTTATGGCAATCACCGCTTCTTTTGTAAATACCCATAGTTTTCCATTAGTATCATTTACTAACTTACCAGAAACGTAAGAATCCTTTGTGTATAGGACGTCTAAAGCCTCTTCTTTTTCAAAAGAATCACTATCGGTATTATAATAGAACAAGCCTTCTTCACTCGCATACCATATTTTATCATCATATTTAACTAAACTCGAATTTGCCCCCATTTCTACAGATGGCTCAATAGAAACAGCGATAGTTTTGCTTAAATCATTTTCAAGTTCAACTTTATAGACCCCTTTATACTCATGACTTACTAAAATTTCATTTGGATTAACCATTTCAAAATAGCGAGACGAAATATCAAAACCTTCTATTTTATTTCTTAATTTCCACCTGTTATTTATTTTTTCTAACACATATAAGCCATCATAATTGCCCTGCAATAATAAGCTAGGGTTCTTATCTATCTTAACTAAATCCCAAGTTCCCATTATACTCGCTACCTTGGTTGCAACGGGTCCTAAAACGGTAAATGTACCATTATTGTGACCACAAAATAACGTATTATCTATAACATCTAAAGTCCATACCTGACCTTCCGTTCCGGGTACCAATTTAAAATCTTCATCTTTTTTATAGGTCTTAACAAACAACCCTTGATTCGTGCCAAGATACAGATATCCATTAAACAATACAGAGGCATATGTAGTGCCTAGGCTTCCTACCTGGTCCACATAATTACGGTATGGTGACTCTATATTTAAACAATCAATGCCATTATCTAAGCCAATCCATAAGTTTTTTTGTCGATCTTCGAAAAGTGATAAGGCGGTATTCCCTGTAAGCCCTTTATATTTGTCTACAGCGTGTAAGAGCGTACCATCTGAAGCAAATATCAATACGCCATTAGAAATAGTACCTATACTTAATTCATTGCTTGATAAAAACTTAGCGCTATATACAGTTTTACCCTTAAGTCCATTTTGAATACTTACACTATACGGCCGCAAATTACCCGAAGAGAACTGAAATACCCCGCTGGTTTGTGAAACCACAATTAAGTCTTCTGAAATATTAAAAACATCAACAATGATATCATTTTTGAAAATGTCGTGATCACTCACTAAATGTTTTTCACCGTCTTTAATCGTATACAGTCCTTTACCTGAAATATGAAAGAAAATATCATTTTCTGTTTTGTACAACCTATAGATAGTTTCATCAGACTCGATGATTTTAGTTTGTTTACTGTTCGCATTGTAAACATATATGCGACTTAGCGATTGAAATAAAATATACTCTCCGTATTCAAGAATCGTCCAAAATTGTTCATCTTCCTTTACATTAATCGCTAATGTTGTAACTAATGATGTATATATGGATTGTCCTAAATCATCTTTTTCCCAATAACCAAAGTCCATATAACTCCCGCTATATATCTTATTGCCTACGGCACGAACAGATCTTAAAATAGTATTATTTGGTGTTGGGTAGAGGGTCCAAACTGAACCATCATATACCAACAGACCTTGATTATTAGCAGCGTAAATATGATTATCTTCTCCTTGGGTTATAGACCAATTTTGATTACCTGCGCTGTAGTCTTCTGCCTGATAATTAGTAATGGGAGGTAATTCTTGACTCCATGAATCACCTGTAGATAGTAAATTAATAAAAAGAAAAAAGAAGAGACCTATTGGGCGCATGTTTTACCTATTAACAAGCTAAAGTACTACTTATTTATTAGTTAATTGTCGCCAATAAAGTCCTAAAGTAAATAGCTATTTCTGTAAAATCAATAATTAAAGAAAATAAAAAAAACACAAATTACTGTTCTTTAGTGTTTTATAGTTTTTTAATCTAATAAAACTGGTTATTTTTAAAAACTACGTATTTATACGTATAAACAGCTAAAAGTGGAACCGTATCTTTGAAGTATGAATTAGTAAAAAGGTTTAGTTTCTTTCTTTTTTGTGGGGATAAAAAGGAATAGAAAAGACTTATCAAATTTACTATTTAGGTTTGTTTAGAGCGTCACGTAAGTGACGCTTTTTTTCACCTTATTCAATTACCGTAAACTCAATTGAAGAATCATTAAAAACCTTGTGTGCCTGTTTCTGGAAATCTGCCTCTTCTGCCTTAAAGATATTTGGCACAAACGTTTGAGGATTTAAATCTATTAAAGGAAACCAAGTACTTTGTA
>JALZVC010000080.1 GCA_023301205.1 Flavobacteriaceae bacterium | reverse complement strand
TGGCAAACGGAAATAAAATAGTCTATTTAAAGACGTCTTAGTACGAATATTTATCTTTCCAAAGTCCTTTTAAATAAGACTTTAACTGGGTTTCTTTTGCGTTATTTCCAGGTTCATAGAATGTAGTGTTGCTTATTTCTTTTGGCAAAAATTCGTGCTCGACAAAATTACCTTCATAGTCGTGTGCATAGGCATAAGCTTTCCCGTAACCTAGTTCTTTCATTAATTTGGTTGGTGCATTTCTAATAGATAATGGAACAGATAAATCGCCGGTTTGCTTCACTAACTGTTGCGCTTTATTTATTGCCATATAAGAAGCATTACTTTTAGGAGAAGTAGCTAAGTAAATAGTGCACTGGCTTAAGATAATTCTCGATTCTGGATGACCAATTACATTAACAGATTGAAAAGTAGTATTTGCCATTAATAAGGCATTTGGATTGGCAAGTCCAATATCTTCCGAAGCCAAAATAAGAAGCCTTCGCGCTATAAATTTAACGTCTTCGCCACCTTCAATCATTCGAGCAAGCCAATATACGGCTGCATTAGGATCACTACCTCTTATAGATTTAATAAATGCCGAAACAATATCATAATGCTGTTCTCCAGTTTTATCATAAAGTACGGTGTTTTTTTGCACTTTTGTCAGTACCAGATCATTTGTAATCGTTACTTTGTCAGTGCCTTCAGACATAATAACGAGCTCTAACATGTTTAGCAGTTTTCTTGCGTCACCTCCAGAAAGCCTAATTAATGCTTCCGTTTCCTTAAGTATGACGTCTATTTTCTGCAGCACACTATCAGTTGCTATGGCACGATTTAAAAGTTCATCTAAATCATCTTTAGTGAAAGATTTTAAAATATAAACTTGGCATCTGGATAAAAGTGCGGGAATTACTTCAAAACTAGGGTTTTCTGTAGTTGCACCAATAAGAGTTACCCAGCCTTTTTCTACCGCTCCAAGGAGCGAATCTTGTTGCGATTTACTAAACCTGTGAATCTCATCAATAAACAAAATAGGATTCTTGGTTGTAAAGAGTCCATCACCTTGTTTTGCTTTTGCTATAACTTCTCTAACTGCCGCCACACCACTATCAATAGCGCTTAGGGTGTAAAAAGGCCGGTCTGATGTTTCTGCAATAATAGAAGCTAATGTGGTTTTACCAGTGCCAGGCGGACCCCAAAATAACATAGAAGAAAAAACGCCCGTTCTTATTTGAGAAGCTAACGAACCATCTTCACCAACAAGGTGTTGCTGGCTTAAATAGCCATCAAGGGTTTTAGGTCTAATACGTTCTGCTAATGGTATGCTCACCTTGCAAAATTACGATTATAGATTAAGAGCAAGGCTGACATTTTATCATAAAATATAAATTGGGCTTATTTTTGTCTATAATAATCTATGCAGAAACGCAGTCCATTAGTCTTTACGCCATCCGTGATACTATACCCAATTTTATTTGTATTGGGAATGTGGTTGGTCTTTTGGTTTGAAATTAAGTTTCATCAAGATTTTAATCATTGGGGAGTTTTTCCTAGAAAGCTAGAAGGCTTGAGAGGGATCCTCTTTTCTCCGTTTATACATAGTAACCTTGAGCATCTTTTCAATAACAGCATACCCATGCTTGTTTTGTCAACGGCCTTGTTTTATTTCTATCAAAAAGACAAATGGCGCATACTATTTTTAGGTGCGTTAATGACGGGTCTATTAACTTGGGTCATAGCCCGCCCTGCTTATCATATTGGGATGAGTGGCGTTATTTACATGTTGACTGCATTCTTGTTTTTTAAAGGGCTATTTAGCAGACAATATCAACTCACTGCAGTTGGCCTAGTAGTCATTTTTTTATATGGTGGTTTAGTCTGGTATGTATTCCCTGGGGGTGACCCTCGAATCTCTTGGGAGGGCCATCTTTCTGGTTTTATTACAGGGTTTGTTATAATTTTTATATTTAGACAAAACCCTGTAGAAAATAAAAAATACAGATGGGAGCAGCCAGATTTTGTGCCAGAAGAAGACCCTTTTATGCGGCAGTTTGATGACTTCGGAAATTTTATAGATCCGCCACCAGTTCAAGAAATTGAATTTTTAGAAGCGAATGATGCTACAAATGATCAAGTATCAAGTACAGATAATTTCGGAATAAAAAAGATAAGCTATACTTACAAAGTTAATAAGCCTGATAAGAATCAAGAAACTAAAGACTAGGCTGACGTTGTCTTACCACTTCATAGAGTATTGCACCACAGGCAACAGAAACATTTAGAGAGTTTATCTCACCTAAAACAGGTAAAGATGCCTTCTTATCAACTAACTGTAATACAGATTTTGTTACCCCGCGTCCCTCAGATCCCATAATAATGGCCAAAGGTTCTGTTAACTCTAAGTCATAAATGGTTTGATCTGATTTTTCTGTTGCTGCAATCGTTGTTACACCAGAGCCTTGAAGGTAAAAAATAGCATCCTTAATGTGGTCTACTTTCACAATAGGAATATTGAAGATAGCACCAGCAGATGTTTTAACAGCATCTCCAGATACTGGGGCTCCACCTTTTTTTTGCACAATAACTGCGTGCACGCCTGTACACTCTGCAGTCCTAAGAATAGCACCAAAATTACGCACATCGCTTATTTGGTCTAAAATAAGGAATAGTGGTCTTTTTTCTTTTTCTAAAGTACTTTCTACAATCGTTTCGAGATCGTGAAATGTAATAGGGGATATGAGTGCTACAATACCTTGATGATTCCCTTTGGTAAGCTTATAGAGTTTTTCTTCAGGAACTTGAGAGATAGAAACGTTTAGTTTCTCTAACTCAGCTATTAGTTGTTCTATCTTAGGGTTGTTGATGTCTTTTTGGACATATACCTTGTCAAAAACTATTTCT
>JALZVC010000079.1 GCA_023301205.1 Flavobacteriaceae bacterium | reverse complement strand
CTTAACTAAAGAAGAAACCAAAAAACTTATAGCACGTTTTCAAGAAAGATACGAGCAAGACGGCTACACGTACTATGCAGTAGCGGTCAAAGAAACTGGAGCATTTATTGGATTCTGTGGGATGCTAATGCAAACGTATGCGAGCCCATTTACGCCTAACGTAGATATAGGCTGGCGATTAGAGAAAGCAGCTTGGGGCAAGGGTTATGCAACAGAAGCTGCTAAGGCTTGCTTAGCTTTGGCAAAAGAAAAATTAGGAATAAAAACTATTATTTCTGTCGCATCGCAGACCAACACATCTTCAATAAACGTGATGCAAAAAATTGGGATGAAAAAAGTGGGAGAATTTGATCATCCTGCATTAATAAACACTCCAGAGTTGAATCCTTGTGTGGTCTATAGCTATTAAGTCCTCTTAA
The DNA here is from genome assembly GCA_023301205.1 of Flavobacteriaceae bacterium. Taxonomy (GTDB): domain Bacteria; phylum Bacteroidota; class Bacteroidia; order Flavobacteriales; family Flavobacteriaceae; genus Patiriisocius. Next base: position 4,631 of record JALZVC010000079.1, on the reverse strand, counting down.
GAAAAAGAAGTGATTTTAACACTTCTTTTTTGAAAATCAAGCCGTTTCATAATAAACCGTAACGATTTGAAAAAAAATGTTAAGCTTAAATATATGACAACTGACTGATGGTATTTATTTTCTTGCCTCAGGGATTTTTTTGGGAGAAAAGGATAAAGTGTATTACAGTTTAATCACAATGTAACTAATAACACGTTAAATTGGGAATATAAGTTAGCACAAGATTTATAATTAAAAGCCAATTATACAATAACCTTTAAAGCTAGTAAGGCGAACTATTTAATAGTAAAGAATAAAAAAGACCTGAAGGATTTGATCAACTTACTTTGTCTAGCACACAAGAGTTAAACTTTTTTTGGTATATCAGGTCTCTTTTGAATAAAGTAACTTTTATTTACTAACATTTCAGAAAACACTTATACTTATCTACTTAATTATGTTCACTACATGTTAACAATTATGGTGTAGTAATCACCTAAATAATTGTACTTTTACACTACAAATTTACAAACATTAATGGGCAAAATAATTGCAATTGCAAATCAGAAAGGTGGCGTTGGTAAAACGACTACATCTATAAACCTAGCGGCCTCGTTGGGAGTTTTAGAGAAAAAAGTGCTCTTAATAGACGCAGATCCGCAGGCAAATGCTTCATCTGGTTTAGGGATTGATGTGGAATCTGTTACAAAAGGTACTTACCAGTTGCTAGAACATTCTGTAGCTGCAGAAGATGCGATTGTTGCAACTAGTTCTCCTAACTTAGATATTATTCCTGCCCACATTGATCTTGTGGCGATAGAGATAGAACTAGTAGATAAAGAAGCGCGTGAGTATATGCTCAAAAAAGCAATAAGTCACCTTAAAGAAAAATACGACTACATCATCATTGACTGCGCACCATCATTGGGGCTACTTACGCTTAATGCCCTAACAGCAGCAGATAGTGTGATGATACCTATCCAGTGCGAGTATTTTGCGCTAGAAGGATTGGGTAAACTTTTAAACACTATTAAGAGCATTCAGAAAATTCATAACGCAGAATTAGATATTGAAGGATTATTGTTAACGATGTTTGATTCTCGTTTGCGCCTATCAAATCAAGTGGTAGAAGAAGTGAATAAACATTTTGATGCGATGGTTTTTAAGACAATCATTCAGCGTAATGTGCGTTTAAGTGAAGCACCTAGTTATGGAGAGAGCATCATTAGTTATGATGCCACGAGTAAAGGAGCAAATAATTATTTGAGCCTAGCAGAAGAGTTGATTAAAAAAAATATATAAGAAAAGGATTCAGCTTACGCGAAAATGTGACAGGCGTGCGAAACAGGTGATTATATATTGAAAATAGTTATTCAGAGTAAAGACCGTTCCGCTTAAGGAATTGGGAAGCTGGGAGTTGGGAGATGGAAGATGACAAATAATTAGCAGTTAGTCTTTATTAGGTAGTAAAACAACCGTTAGTGTTTCCGAAGTAATGGGTGTCTGGTTTGGTGTTACTACTTAAGAAAAATAAAAAAATAGGTTTTAAGATGCCCGCATACGCGAGCAATGAATATGGCAAAAGCAACTAAAAAACAAGCATTAGGAAGAGGACTCTCAGCATTACTGAAAGATCCCTCTAATGATATAAAATCTGCTAACGATAAGAATGCAGATAAAGTGGTAGGGAATATTGTGGAACTTGATCTTACAAGTATCGAGATGAATCCTTTTCAGCCCCGTACTAGTTTTAATGAAGATGCCTTGCGCGAACTGGCATCTTCCATTAAAGAGTTGGGTGTAATACAGCCAATCACAGTACGAAAACTAAGTTTTAACAAGTACCAACTGGTAAGTGGTGAACGTCGTTTTAGAGCGTCTAAACTTATTGGCTTAGACACCATACCATCCTATATTCGTATCGCAAACGATCAAGAGTCACTAGAAATGGCACTTGTAGAAAACATACAAAGGGAAGATCTTGATCCTATTGAGATTGCATTATCCTACCAGCGATTAATAGAAGATATAGATTTAACACAAGAAGAGATGAGTGATCGTGTGGGTAAAAACCGCTCTACGATTACTAATTATTTACGACTTTTAAAATTGGATCCTATTATCCAAACCGGGATGCGTGATGGTTTTATCTCAATGGGTCATGGGCGAGCATTAATTAATGTAGCAGAACAAAACCAGCAACTTGATATCTATGAAAAGATTTTAAGTAACAAACTTTCTGTACGAGAGACAGAAGCTATGGTACGAGGCTTTAAAAGTGCTGGAACGACGACTAAGGCTTCAAAAAAGAAGTCTTTACCAAAATTTGCTAAAGAAGCACAAAGTAGCTTATCCACTTTATTAGATAGTAAAGTAAGTATCAAGGTGGCTGCTAATGGAAAAGGACAATTAGTAGTTCCTTTTTCTAGTCAAGATGATTTTAAACGTATTTTAAAACAATTAAAAGGTGAATAATAGCAGCTTCTTTATCCTGTTATTTCTATTCTCGTTTTCGGCAATCGGGCAGGTTGATAATGAAAAACTCGGAATAGACGAACGTGTTATCATCGCTAAAGACACCGTTTTTTCTAAAGAACTCTACGATCCTCTAGCTCCATCACGAGCAGCGTTCTATTCTGCCGTGATACCGGGTTTAGGACAAGCTTACAATAAAAAATATTGGAAAATCCCTATTATATATGCTGGGATGGCGACTGGTGTTTTTTTATATATTAGAAATCAAAATGATTTTAACCGTTTTAGAGATGCGTTTAAAAGTAGATTAGCTGGATTTACAGACGATGAATTTTTCGGTGATGGTGATACGCCAATAATATCTAACGACCGTTTAATGGATGCGCAACTTAGTGCCCAAAAAAACAAGGATTACAGTCTTGTAACTATAATTGCTTTTTATGCATTAAACATCATTGATGCTAATGTAGATGCACATTTACGGCAATATGATATAAGTGATGATTTATCCATCGCGCCTGCTGTTGATTTAGATCAATTCACGGCAAAACCTAATTATACCGTTTCCTTAACCTTTAAATTATAATGAAAATAGCATTACTTGGCTACGGAAAAATGGGGAAAACAATTGAGCGCCTGGCTTTAGCAAAGGGACACCAAATTGTATACACCTCCTCGTCTACTGAGATGAAAGGTAATCTCGGGGCAGCAGACGTAGCAATAGATTTTTCTTCTCCTGAGCGAGCGGTTGCTAATATTACAACTTGCTTTAATACGAATATCCCTGTGGTTTCTGGCACAACTGGATGGCTTGATAACTACAGTTCGGTTAAAGAACTATGTGAATCTTGTAACGGAAGTTTCATCTATGCGTCTAATTTCAGCATTGGAGTAAATTTATTTTTCAATTTAAATGAACAACTCGCCCAATTAATGGCACCTTATAAGGAGTATATCCCAGAAATTGAAGAAATTCACCATACAGAAAAAAAAGATGCGCCTAGCGGTACAGCCATAACGTTGGCAGAAGGTCTTCTGAAATATGCTAGCATTGACGAATGGGCATTAGAAACTGACAATAGTGACGTGTTAAATATTTCAGCAAAAAGAATTGATGACGTTAAAGGCACACACACGATTGATTATGTATCAAAAATAGACACATTAAGTATTACCCACGAAGCACATACTAGAGATGGTTTTGCGCTTGGAGCAATACTAGCAGCAGAATGGCTCATAGATAAAAAAGGAATTTTTACTATGAAAGACGTACTCGGAATTTAAGAAATAATAAAAATAGCTGCGTAAGCAGTACATAGAATTATAGATATGAGTTGGACAGGATGGTTTATTTTCTTTTTAGTGGTACAAATAGTACACTTTGCAGGAACTTGGAAATTATACGTGAAAGCAGGAAGAAAAGCCTGGGAAGCAGCAATACCAGTATATAATGCTGTTGTTTTAATGAAAATAATAAATAGACCTTGGTGGTGGACTATTCTGTTATTTGTCCCTATTGTAAACCTTATAATGTTTCCAGTGGTTTGGGTAGAGACCATTAGAAGTTTTGGTCGTAATTCTACAGCAGATACTTGGCTTGCCTTACTATCGCTTGGTTTTTACACCTACTATATTGCCTATACTCAGGACGTAAAATATATTGAAAATAGAAGTCTTCAACCAAAAACTGCTGCGGGAGAATGGATTAGTTCTATTTTATTCGCTGTTGTTGCTGCAACCATTGTACATACGTACTTTATGCAGCCTTTTACCATACCTACCTCTTCTCTAGAAAAAACTTTATTAGTTGGTGATTTCTTATTTGTTAGTAAATTTCATTACGGAGCCAGAACTCCAATGACATCTGTAGCCTTACCAATGGTTCACGATGCTATTCCTTTTACAAAGGCAAAGTCATATCTTTCTTATCCTGAGATACCTTATTTTAGATTTCCTGGTTTTCAAGATATTTCTCGTAATGATATTGTTGTGTTTAACTGGCCAGTAGATAATTGTGTAGATATTATTTCTTGTGCAGAAAAAGTCTATAAACCTATTGACAAGAAGTCTAATTATGTAAAACGTTGTGTAGGTGTTCCTGGAGATTCTCTAGAAGTACGTGATGGTTATGTGTATATCGATGGTAAAAAGAATGAGTTACCGGATAGAGCGCGACT
>JALZVC010000078.1 GCA_023301205.1 Flavobacteriaceae bacterium | reverse complement strand
AACTCTCAACTCTCAACTCCCCACTTCCTACTTCCTAGTTCCTGCTTCCAACTCCCAACTCCCAATTTCAACTCATCAAGAGCTAGTAACACACTTTATCGGATTAAATTACCATATATAGGTTTTTTATTATATTTACCCGCTGCAACCCGCAAATTTGCATTATGGAAATAGCTTGTAACGGATTCACTTATGGTGAAATAACGGTAACTTTTACCCCTAGAAAATGTATTCACTTTCTAGCGTATTTAAAACTTCTGTAATCCCTTGGACTAACTTAGATAACTCTAATACTCAAGAAGTAATTGCTCAAATAAACAAGTGCTCCTCGGGTGCTTTCAACTTTTCTCGCGTTGATAAAAGTGCTTAATAACTATTTTTAATATTCTTTTAAATAATTTTTGCTTTCTCCTTTTGTTTTAGAGGGGACAAACTTACTTTTACACTATGAAGAATTCACTATCCCTATTATTTATTATTCTCCTTTCATTTAATACAATAGCGCAAACTGCGGTAGAAAAAGATAACAGTATTAAAGGTCAATTTACAGAAGTTGTCGATGGCTCAAATAATTACCAAGAGTTCAAAGTCATTAAAAAAGTAAAATTAGCTGTACTACGACAAAATGTAGCTGACTCACTTAATAAGTTAGAACAAACAATTCTTGCTACCCAGAAAACGATAGATGCGCAACAAACACAGATAACTAAACTTGAGCAGTCTTTAGCAACGACAAATACTGATTTGTCCACATCAAGAGAAAAAGAAGATGGTATTAGTTTTTTTGGAATCCTGGTAGCAAAAACTACTTATAACACCATCATGTGGAGTATCATTGCTGGACTTTTAATCGCTTTAGGCTTCTTTATCTTTAAGTTTAAAAACAGTAACGCGATAACAAGAGAAGCAAACAACAAATTAGCAGAAACAGAATCTGAATTTGAACAACATCGCTCTAAAAAATTAGAGGAAATACAACAAATACGTCGCAAATTACAAGACGAGATTAACAAGAATAGAAAAACAACTTAAGTTTTAATACCAACAAAAAAAATCTCAAATCTTAAAACAACAGTGTTTTGAGATTTGAGATTTTTAAACTAATCTTCTTTAAGAATCTAATCTTGTAATCTTAGCACCTATTGCTCTTAGACGTTCGTCTATATTCTCATAACCTCTATCTATTTGCTCAATGTTATGTATCGTACTAGTTCCTTTTGCAGATAGTGCAGCAATCAATAAAGAAATACCTGCTCTAATATCTGGAGAAACCATTGTAGTTGCTTTTAGCTCAGATGTAAAGTCGTGCCCCATTACTGTTGCTCTGTGAGGGTCACAAAGAATAATACGCGCACCCATATCAATAAGCTTATCCACAAAGAATAAACGACTCTCAAACATTTTCTGGTGTATCAATACACTTCCTTTTGCCTGTGTACAAACTACAAGTACAATACTCAATAAATCTGGTGTAAATCCAGGCCAAGGAGCATCTGCTACTGTTAGAGTAGATCCATCAATATAGCCTTGTATTTCATAATGCTCTTGAGAAGGGATATAAATATCATCTCCTTTTTTCTCTAATTTAATACCTAGTTTGCTAAACGTATCTGGAATCAACCCTAAGTTCTCCCAGCTTACATTCTTAATAGTAAGTTCGCTTCTTGTCATTGCTGCAAGACCTATCCAACTCCCTATTTCTATCATATCTGGTAAGACACGATGTGTACATCCGCCTAATTTTTTAACTCCTTCTATGATTAGCATATTTGAACCAACTCCCTTAATATCTGCCCCCATGGAGTTGAGCATTTTACAAAGTTGTTGTAAGTAAGGTTCGCAGGCGGCGTTATAAATTGTAGTAGTACCTTTTGCTAGTACAGCAGCCATAACAATATTTGCTGTTCCAGTTACAGAAGCTTGATCTAGTAACATATATGCTCCTGTTAATCCTTTAGGTGCTTCTACACCGTAAAAACGTTCTTCTTTATTGTATCTAAAAGTTGCGCCAAGATTTATAAACCCTTCAAAATGGGTATCTAATCTACGTCTTCCTATCTTGTCTCCTCCTGGTCTTGGAATATACCCTTTACCAAAACGAGCCAACAATGGTCCAACAATCATAATAGACCCTCTAAGTGAACTACCCTCTTGTTTAAAAAGTTCTGACTCTAAATAACTAAGGTTAATATCGTCTGCAATAAAAGCAAACTTTCCTTTACCTAGTTTTTGAATTTTCACCCCAAGATTTCCTAGAATACCGATCAATTTATTGACATCTCTAATATCCGGAATATTCTCTATAATAACCTCTTCTGGAGTCAATAAAACAGCACATAAAATCTGAAGTGCTTCATTTTTTGCCCCTTGTGGGTGTATATCTCCTTTTAATCTGTGTCCTCCTTCAATTTGAAAAGTTCCCATAAATAAATCTAGTAGCGTTTACGGTTATTGTTTCTGTTATTATTGTTATTGTTCTTCTTGTGGTTGGTATTACTCCTCTTATTTGTCGTGTTGTAACGTTTATTATGTTGCAGCAACTTGTTAGAGTCAGGTAGCACTTCATCACTTTCTTTAAGGTTTAGTTTACCACCTGAAAGTTCAAATAAATGATTAAAAATCACATCATCATCCACCGTGTCTTTGTTCCAATTTAAGAAACATTTTTTCATGTGGTTGGCAATAGTCAAAACCAACCCATCTTTCTTTTCGCCATCTTCCCAGCTTATGGCAACATCAATCATTTTTTTGATGTTATTACCATAAAAGCGGTATTTCGGGAAATTTTGAGGATAATCTAGAGGACTTGGTCGCTCTGCAAGCTCTTCTGGTGTAGGAATTGGAAAAGGAGACTCCACATCCAGTTTAAAATCTGCTATAATAAAAAGCTGATCCCAAAGCATATGTTGAAAATCTGGCACATCACGTAAATGTGGGTTTAAATTACCCATAACCGCAATGATCCCCTTGGCCATTTTATTGCGCTCTTCTGCATCTTCTATACTTATGGCTTGGTCTACCATTTTCTGAATATGACGACCGTAATCAGGTATATTGAGCTTAGGCCGCTCCGTATTGTATTCTAAATTATCTATCAATATGTAATGTATTTAAAGGAACTTTGTATCCTTGAGAAGTGTAATTGGTATTAAGTATGCAAATTACATAATTTATAATGATATCACTCCTTCAATATTAGAAACTTCTAGGTATTTTTTTATCACAGCCTTTGGCGATTCCATTTTTACGTGAATAGAAACACTTGAATATGTGCCTTTTGAGCTGTCTCTAGTTTTAATTTCTGCATCTAAACCATCAAATATAGCTTCTATTTGGGCTGTTTTATCATTGCTAGCTGGAACGATAAATTTGTACAAATAAGCAGCTGGCCAATTTGTATCTTGCTCTAATTGCTCCTTAAGTCTATCGTAAAATTCTTCTGTTTTATTCTGGTCTGCCATTATAATATCATCTAATATGTCGCAAAGATAATAGGTTTAAAATACTATGACAATAGAAAACCAGCAGCTAGCAAACAAAAGCATAGATACATTCCATAAATATTTACGTACTTTGTAGTGCAAGGATCTTTACTTCGGAAATTTTAAAAGCATTTTACATTTCTTACTATTTCCGAAGCAAACAAAAAAATTATAACATTAATTCGTGATTTGAAAACAAAGACCAAAAGAGTTGTACTCACTGGAGGCCCATCTACAGGAAAAACTTCAGTAATTAACCACTTGTTAGCTCAGGGGTATTCCTGTGAACACGAAATTTCTAGACAAGTCATTCTTGAAGCGCAAGCACAAGGGATTGAGCAATTATTCTTGAAAGACCCTTTGTTGTTTAGCCAAAAATTACT
>JALZVC010000077.1 GCA_023301205.1 Flavobacteriaceae bacterium | reverse complement strand
AGGTTTCGCATTAGGTTTAAATAATACATTTATAGTCAATGGAAAAATCAGATAACAAACTCCTATCAAAAGGATTCAAGTGCACACTTTTATTTATTTTTTAATAAGGTATATTTGTACACTAGATATATATAAATATTTTTAATGATTTGGCTAGCATCCTTTCCGCGTTCAGGAAATACTTTTTTTAGAAATGTCCTTTTTGATGTTTACGGTATTGCATCCAGTGAGTTTCATATGGAAACAGATAAGAAAGTGCTCAAAGATTTTGCTTCATTTCCTGTAGTTAAAACACACTTATTGCCTCATCAACTTCCAAAGGATCTTCAATCTATGAAATCTGTATATATTATTAGAGACGGTAGAGATGCCTTAGTATCTATTGCCCACCATAGAAAAGATATTATCGCTCCTGGTTCTAATTATTATATGAACTTATTAGAAGCTATCCTGGCGAGAGGTGGAAGCTTTTTTGGTGGCTGGTCCGTAAATGTAGAGAAATGGACCAATAAAGCAGATATCGTAATTCGATATGAAGATTTAATCGTAGATCCCATTGGACAAATAGAACGTCTTCGAGAAATTATAACATTGCCAGAGCCTCGATTAGAAAGGCTGCCCACTTTTCAATCTTTAAAAAAAGGAGTGCCACAATATGGTAGCGGAGGTGAAAAAATAAAAAATAAAGAACAAAAAATAGAACGTGCTCATAAATTTTTTAGACGAGGAGTTGTTGGATCTTATAAAGATGAAATGCCTATAATGTTTCAGCTATTGTTTAGGTTTAAGAACAAAAGACTAATGAAGGCAAGTAATTATATTTGAGTAACCATTAACCTATGAAAATTGCTATACTTGCTGACGCTTTAGATAATCAAAATGCGGGTGTTCACGTGTATACTAAATCTTTAATTCAAGAATTATTAAAAAGAAATGATGGACATGAATATATCCTAGTTCGTCAAAAAAAAGATAATGCACTTTCTCATGTACAACAAATTGTAATTCCTAATACTAGTTTGCCAATAGGTTTTGCATCCCTTAGATTATTTTTCATTATTCCATATATACTTAGAAAACAAGGGGTAGATGCTGTTTTTGAACCGGCTCATTTTGGACCTTTCAATTTGCCTAAAAAAGTAAAACGCATCACATTCATACACGACCTAACACCTATTATATTTCCAGAGTATCATCGCTGGCACAGTCAGATGTTGCAAAAAATATTTTTAAAACGAATATTAAAAAACGCTCATTTAATATTCACAAACTCGAACAATACGAGTAAAGATTTGGAGCAATATTATCCATTTACTAAAGATAAAAACAAGACGCTTCTTCTTGGAAAAGGCAGTAGGTTTATACCTAGTCAAAATACAGATTTAATTCTTGATTATGGTATTACATTGCCTTACTTTTTATCTGTAGGAACCATAGAACCTCGTAAAAATTTAGTGAACCTGCTTAAAGCGTATGCTGTATTTATGAAGGAAACAAAGACACCATACATGCTTATTATTGCCGGGGGATTAGGATGGAAGACAGAAGGTTTTGAAAAAGAATGGGCAACACATCCATATAGAAAATACATACTTATTTTAGGATATGTAAAAGAAGAAGAATTACCTATACTTTATAGTCATGCAAATGCTTTCATGTACCTTTCCTTATATGAAGGATTTGGATTACCAGTTTTAGAAGCATTAGCCTGCGGTACAGATGTAATTTGCTCAAATACTTCCAGTTTACCAGAAGTAGGTGGGACAGTAGCTCATTATTGTAATCCACAATCTATTAATGATATAAAGCAACAAATGATTAAGGTCTCTCAATTTTCATTAAATCAACAGAAAATTAATAGCCAGAAAAACATAGAACAGGCAAGACTATTTTCATGGGAAAAACATGTTAATTCTTTTTTGGACACTATCCAAGTGTTGATTTCTGAGTAGTTAAATATCTTTTTTGAATAATACCCGTTTACTTCTCAAATACTATTATAGTATGAGTATTCTTGTTGTTAATATTTTTTCCGTAAAAATCTCAAAGCAATGTATATAAGATGTAGAATAATCCTCAATGTAGCGTGCTATATTAAACGTAGTTGTAACAAAAGATACAAATATACTTAAGGTGATTCGTTAGACTTTATTAATAAGGTTTCAAAACCAGTGATGCACATGTTAAGTATGACGCTTACGCGAAAAGTTCTATTTTTTCTTGGTAATAGAAAAAAAAGAACTTGTTATCTTTAGTATGTTTTGATCTTTTAAGTGTTTTTATTGAATGAAAGAATCACCTAAGCACTAAGTTGTCCTATATAAATGCTAAGTCTTTAAGGAGCCATAGACAATCGTAATACGAGAACTAAGTAGCTCTAATAATATGAATAACCTTATCCATTTGTTAATGTAGATTGTTAATATGCAAATAATCGTATAAATCAATCTTTTTATCTAAAAAGTGAGGAATTTTCAAAATATCCATGTTTTATGTTAAAAAAGTCTTATTATTGTACTATAGTTTGAGATAATTTGAACTAATTAAAATATTTAAATGATGAAGAAATTATCAAAATTAATGATTCTTTGTTTCCTTGTGACATTTGTGTCGTGTTCTGATGAAGAAACATTGGATAATACCGATTTAGGCACTGCAGATCTTGTAGCAGATTTGAGCAGTTACACAAATTCACCTTTTGGTATGTATAAAGGTGTATTTACTACAAATGATAGTCAGGAACGTGGTGTCATAACAATTCAGGCAATTAATGATGATGTTGCCAAAGCTTCTTTGACCACGCTAGATGGGATAGAAATATTATTTAAGGGACGATTAGTATCTAATATTAGCCTTAGTAATGAATACTCTTTTGAGTTTAGAAGTTTTTCAGGAACAGATCAATTTATATTGGATGTAAATGCAGATGGATCTAATCCTCAAGTACGTGTTGCACTTCATAATGGAATTGCATCTACTATGACTGTTGTTAAAGAACTTCAAAGAGATGCGGTAACAATGAACACAGGAACCTATGTTTTTGATGGAGGTATTACCTCTGGAACTTTCAGTTTTGTATTTAATACGGGTGATGGAACAGGTGATGATACAGATATTACCACTCAGGTAATGACTAATGCAGGTACATTAATGGAGTCTATGTCTAATGCGCAATCAGGATGTGCAACAAATGCTACGAATGCTCTTGTAGATACATGTGCTATATCTGGTACTTTAACGGGCAGTGGTTCATTGGCAATTTCATGGGCGGGTGCTCACGGGTATTTTAATGATGCTACAGTTTGTTCTGCCTTAGGAGGAACTTGGTCAGGTACTGGTGTAGGAGGTGCCGCTGTAAGTGGTACTTTTGTAAGTGATGGAGGATGCGACTTTGGATGCTTGAGTACTATGGATGATACTTCCGGAACAGATGGTCAAGACATAATTTCTGATCCCGTTAATGCTATCGCCTCTATAACTGATAGTGGTAACATTAGTGTAGACACGATTCTAGATAATGTTACTTTAGATATTACACATACTTGGGATGCAGATTTAGAAATTAGATTGGTGTCTCCTTCAGGTACTACACTAGATTTGAGTATTGGAAACGGAGAGGATCTTGATAATTATACAGGAACGGTCTTTACGGACGATGGTGCTGATATAACTGCTGGAGAGCCACCATTTACAGGTGAGTTTGCTCCGCAGGGAGGAACTTTTGCAGCGACCTATGCCAATGAATCTATCACTGGAGACTGGACACTTAGTATTTCGGATACTGAAACGGGAGATACAGGTACTTTAAATAGTTGGTCGATTGCTTTCTGTGATGGGATTGGTGCTGGAGTATCTGCGGATATACCAACTAGAGCGGCTAGAAAACCAGAACTTTCAAAAGAAGAATACAAGCGATCATTTGGTTCAAAAGAGGCATATCAATTACATCGTAACAAAAATTAAGTATAAGCGCCATACAAATAATTTATTATTAAAAAGAAGCTATCTGAAAAGGTAGCTTCTTTTTTTTGCTATTTTGTTTTATATGAATGCTGCAACGGTTTTTAAAACCCTTATGGTCGTGGCTTAGATTTTAACCGGAACTCATTATTTATAATTAAAAAATCAGCCCCATTTTATTTCCTTAGGACAAGTATTACAGCTTTTTCCTAGTGGGGATGAGTAGATAATATATGTTAATCAGGGAGTTGCATACCTTACTTTTAATCTTGGCAACTATGAGCATTCACCGGTATATATATAGATGTTTTTACAACAAGTGATTGCCAGAAACAAGATCTGTAAGCAATTAGAGTAATTAATGAAGCACTGGACAAAGCAAATACTACATTTAACTCGAAAGAGGTTATTAATTGAACATTTTTTCCCTTTTTTAGAGCAAATACAGGGGTTTCTTGTACCAAAAAGCTCAAATATACTAATACGTATATACAATCTATGTTATGGCTGGTAGGTAAAAACTTCTAGTGATGCGTTATTGCTTACAGCGAGATAATGTGGCATATTTCCGATCATTATTTGCGCTAAATCTTTTGCATCTTTATCAATAAATGGATCATAAGATTTATTATATGTAAAGTTACCTTTACCATCACCTAATAGGGTATAACCATAATTGCTATCGTAACGTATGGTTTCTACCTCTGCATCATATATGGCGCCTATACCTATGATATCTAGATTTCCATCTTTATTTACATCCTCATTTAAAAGAGATAGTGTAGGGCCCGTTTGTGTTACATTAGGTAAGGCAATGACGGTAAAAGATCCATCTCCATCGTTTTTAAGATACACAGATTCAAACTGCTGGACTTCATAAACATAAGCATCTTTTAAACGATCTTCTCCATAAATATCGTTAAACTCAAGGCTAGCAAATTCTTTGTATGAATCTATCTTATCCAATAGGAAAGGGTTTTGCTCAGAGCTACATTCACGCCCACGTACAGGTACTAATTTACCTTCGGAGATTTTAGAAAGTGCCACATCAAAACTCCCATTGTCATCAAAATCTTTGGCGTGAATGGAAAGTGGTTTTTTTGCAGAGGGTTGGAATTTATTATTTCTACCTAGATTGCCTAATACATAGTCTATATCGCCATCCTTATCAAAATCTCCTGCTGTAGCGCTAAACCACCATCCAGAGCTATGTTCTAAACCTTTTATTTCTTGAGCTTTGGTAAAGGCACCGTCCTTATTTTCAAAAAACGTAGGTTGCATCCATTCTCCTACAACTAATAAATCCAAATCCTTATCATTATCATAATCTGTAAAGAGTGCATCAGAGACCATACCTACTGTACGTAAGTCTGGATTAGTATGTGCGATATCCATAAACTTGCCCTTATCATTCCTAAGTAAATAGGAAGTAGGGGATAGCGGATATTTACCTGGAACTACATTGCCTCCTACAAATAAATCAAGGTCTCCATCTTGGTCATAATCTGCCGCTTGTATAGCTTTTCCTGCTGTGAGCATCTTAGGAAGTGCGGCCGTACTTCTTTTAAAGGAACCATTCCCAGAATTGATATACAAACGATCTTGTAGTCTAGCATCATTTTCAGCAAGTTCATATCCTGTACTTACTACGTATAAATCTTGATCTCCATCCCCATCTGCATCAAAAAACAGGGCATTTGCATCTTCATATTGTGCTTCTCTTTGCCATAGGGATTCGTTGCTTTTCGCGAAAGCGCCATTAGCTTGTTGAATATATAAAGCAGCAGTTGCTCCTAAAGCGTTGCCTACAAAAAAATCATCAAGGCCATCTCCATTAACATCACCAGTTGTAATCCCTGTTCCTTTTGTAGATTGTTTTTGAGGTAACAATAGTTGAACGTCATAGTCGTTAAAGTCATTTTCCTGATGGGTATAGTCAATACCTAGGGAAGAAGGATCAACTGATCGTTTTTGAGAAGGGCTATAACGTAGGCTATCATCTTCTTCTGTCGCAGCTGTATAGCTGAAAGTGACAATACCATTTGCGGCAACATTAGTTTGCTTAGATAGCTTACCATCTGGCCAGCGTACCTGTATTTCTTGAACTTGTTCTGCATTGCCCAATCCAAAATGCATCAAGGGACTTATAGAAGATTGAAACCCTCTAGTGACGTATAGTTTTTGATATTGTTCTTCTTCTCCGTTTTTTAGGGTAATCTCTGCACCGATGCCTAAGGTATTTGTAGATGGACCTTCAAGCTTGACTTTAATAGAGTTTACATTGATATTATTGCGATATAAGCCTATCTCTCCATTGACGTTATTTACAATAAGGTCTAGATCTCCATCATTATCTAGATCTGTATAGGCAGCACCATTAGAAAATCCAGGGTCTTCCAGTCCCCATTCTTTGATTACTTTAGTAAAGCTTAAATCACCATTATTTTTATACATATAATTGTCGAGCGCTTGAGAGGGCATTAAATCTAATACGGCATCTAATGTCATGGATTCCCCTCTTTCATTTCGAGCTTTGAGTTCTCTTCTAAAATCTTGATTGTTATAATCTTTATAAACGCCATTGGAAATAAAGATGTCTTTAAAACCGTCATTATCAAAATCGGCTAGGAGTGGAGCCCAACTCCAATCTGTTTTTACAATGCCGCTTAATTGAGCAGTTTCTTTATATTTTCCGTTACCGTTATTAAAATGAAGCATATTTGCCATATAGGCATGATGATAGCCTACATCCACAATAGCATTAAAGTTTTCAGTACTCATGGATGCCATATTTTCCTTACTACGGGCGTAGTTTTCTGCAAGCATATCTACTGTTACAAGGTCTGGAAGACCATCATTATTTAAATCTGCATAGTCAGATCCCATGCTATTAAAGGAGATATGATTGACTCTTGAATTAGCTTCATTTTTAAAAGTCCCATTACGTTGATTGATGTACAATAAGTCTGGCTCTAAATAATCATTAGACACATAGATGTCATCCCAACCATCATTATTAAAGTCACCCACGGCACCAGATAAACCCCATGATTTATTATAAATACCTGCTTCACCCGTAACTTTAGTAAAAGTGTTGCCATCATTACGGTAGAGTTGGTCACTTGTGGTTTCTTCTATAGCCTTCTGAATCTCACCACTTATCTTGGTGTTATTCCTAAAATCATAACGATAATTTACAATATATAAATCCAAATCTCCGTCTTTGTCATAATCAAGAGGGTAGGCTTGTGTGCTATACCCAGGGTCATCAATACCCCATTGTTTTGCTTCTTCCTTAAATGTCCCATTTTTTTGATTGACAAAAAGTTTATTACGTCTTCCGTCATCACTTTTAAGAGAACCTGCTTTTGATACATAAATATCTAGCCATCCGTCATTATTGATATCCAACATGGTTGCACCCGTAGTGAATCCATCATAATCCTGTGTTTTTGAATGTTGCGTTATATCCTCAAATGTGAAATCTCCTTTGTTTTTGTACAACTTATTATGACCAAAATTGGAAGTCAAATAAATATCTTCAAGGCCATCTCCATCTATATCTCCTACAGCAACTCCTGCTCCGGTATATAAATAGGGATAATTCAAAAAATTAAACTCCATGTCTTCTCGGACGATATTCTTAAATTTAATTGCACTTTCATTAGAATTAATTTTAGAAAATAGAGTTGTAGCCGCATCGGTATAGCCACCATCTTTATTGATATCCTTAGTATCTGAACTGCAAGAACAAAGTATTGCAATCACCATTACTGGAAAAAGTATTTTTCTATTGAGCATTTTCTTTTTGTATTAACAACGTAGCATGGCGAAAATATTAAAAATTATTGATATTTTATCTTATGCTATTAGTGTAATTTTATCCGTTAACTAAGCTTAATTTTATAACTAGAAAAAAACAAATCATATTGTTTTGTCGAGTTACTTTATAAGTCACCTTCTATAAAGGTAGTTGTATATAATGCTATTAGTCACAAAATTGAGTAGGTTTTTTGCATTGTTGGAATTAAGTTTTAAATTTAGCTCCAGCCAGGTATTCTATATTAAAAATTAATATGTCCGTAATACCATAAATACTATTAGTAATAGCTTTTGTAGTAATTAGCTTAAACCCATATTCAGCCCTTACATGAAATTTATTACTATAATACTCTTGCTTTTTGCTCCTTCTGTTTATTCTCAAATTGTATTTGATAACCAGGAACAAAGTCTTATTTCTGTATTTAACCACTATAGTATGCTTCTAGACGTGAGCAAAGATTATTGTGGATTACACCAATTCAATCATAAAGTATTCCATATAATTCGTTTCTTTTTTGCCTGTGTATTGATATAGAATAAGACCACAGCGATAATTAAATTTTGATTTTCTATCTCAGATACATGAAAAATAATTCAAATTAAGAATACGCTTCACGATTTGAGTTATAAAACTATAAAGGAATTTGAAATCTAAAATGTTTAATCAATAAGGATCAATTTGACGCACTATAAAATGCAGTCTTTTTTGATATATACCTTCTTCTATTCCATATTTGATTAATTCACCTCTATACGTGAAGCTAATTTGAAGAAGTATTGCTTAATTTCAATAAAATTTTAAATTACTTAATCATGAAAAAGAATCATTTATTTACAGCATTAGTAATGCTGCCTTTACTAACCTTTGGTTAATGGAGCCAAACAGGAAATGATATTCAAGGAGCAAACGAAGGAGACAATTTTGGGGTACTGTTGTCTTAAACGGTGATGCTGCAGTTATGGCCTCTGGAAGCTCATTTACGGAAACGAATGGAGATTTCTCTGGGCAAGTTCGTATTTTTGACTGTGACGGAAATGAATGGCAACAACCAGGAGCAAATATTGATGGAATGAGTAAGACTGGTCAGGAAGTTCCGTTAGTTTAAATAATGATGGGAATACCTTAGCGAGAAAGGACAACAAGAGCATATGCGCCATTTATTTTACTGTTTACAGAAGAGGTAGATTGTAGCAGGATTGAGGCAAGAAAAAAAGAAAAGTATTGGAAATCTGGGATAGGGAAAGAAAATCCACGAAAGATTAGAGATAAAAATATACCAAATTAATTGCTCGAGTGGCGGAATTGGTAGACGCGCTGGATTCAAAATCCAGTGACTTCGGTCGTGCGGGTTCGATTCCCGCCTCGAGTACTAAAGGCTTCACGGAAATGTGGAGTCTTTCTT
>JALZVC010000076.1 GCA_023301205.1 Flavobacteriaceae bacterium | reverse complement strand
TCTGAAGAAGATTTGGCTAAACCTTCCTTACGTTTTTCATTCTCAAGCTTTAATACGACAGAAGAGATAGATTATGTGGTAGCTTGTTTAAAAGAGTTGTGCGAAGCGTAGATTTTTTTTAGCGATTTAGTTTAGCATATATGTCTATACTAATAAAAGTCCCATTTTTTATTTCACAATCGATCATTGTACCTTCTAATTTGAAATTTAGCTTTTTTAGCGCCTTTTTACATTTCGTGTTTTCTGTTTCTACAAAACCTTCAATTCTATGAAGTTTTATCGTATGGAATGCATAATTACAGATTAAAGGCATTGTTTCTGTCATTAAGCCTTGTCCCCAATAAGCTGGTAATAACCAAAAACCAATTTCAGCTTTTTTATTATCCTTACTTATATTATTTAGACCACCAGCGCCCAAAAAACTTCCATCTTCATTTGAGCAAACTGCCCACCAGATTCCTGTTTTGTTTTTTCTAAATCTGCAAACCAAGTCATTTGCTCTTTTGTAGCCTCTAGAGTATCAAAACTAATTCCGTAATACTTAATGATTTCAGGGTGGGAGAGACCTATAAAAACATTTTCTAGGTCAGTGTCTTTAAACTGTCTAAGGATCACCCTTTCAGATTTTAAAATGGGAAAGTTCGTTTCCATTTTATAATTTTTTAAAACTTCATTGTAGTCCTAAGATTAAAAACACGAGGGGTTAAGAAGTTAGGGATAGCAAATTGCTGCTGTGTGTTAACATCACGAACAAAGGAGTTTGTAATGGAATTACGTACATCAAAGATGTTAAAGATTTCTGCTCCTATACTGAGTTCTCTAAACTTACTCAAAAATCCATGATCTTTTCTATTTTCGCTATCTACAAGTACGTAAGAGACACCTAGATCTGTCCGTGTATAATCTGGTAAACGTGACTGGAAGTCAAATGGGTCTGCAAAAGCTGGTGAACCGCCAGGTAATCCTGAGTTATAGGTTAAGTTTAGATACCCTTTCAGGTTAGGGATTACTTTTACGTAATCTTGCACAAGAACTGCAAATTTTAATCGTTGATCTGTAGGTCTAGATATAAATCCTCTATTATCTTGGTTTTCTTCTGTTTTTAAATAGCCAAAGCTTACCCAACTTTCTGTTCCAGGAACAAATTCGCCTGCTAACCTTACATCTAGTCCATAAGCAAAAGCTGTAGCATCGTTATTTGCTCTGTAACGTATGCGGACATTGTCTAGCGTATAGGTGTTTACATTTGTGAGGTCTTTATAGAAGGCTTCGCTGTTAAGGGTAAAGGATCTATTCCAAAGTTTAAAACTGTAATCATTTCCGACGACTATATGAACACTTTTTTGTGCCTTTACATCTGGCACTACAGTCCCCGTGAGGTCTCTTATTTCACGATAGAAAGGGGGTTGATGATAGACGCCACCAGAGAGACGGAATAACATATCTTTTTCCCATTTTGGTTTTATGGTTAATTGCGCTCTTGGACTAAAAACTATCTGGTTTACGGTCTCAATATCTTCACCGCTAACGGTCCAATTATGGGCACGAGCACCAGCATTTAACCAAACATCACTATTTCCCCATTCTGTTCTTTTACTCCATTGCACAAATCCACTCAGTCTGTTTATCTGGGCATTATTTTGTGCTCTAATTTCTGTAAATGGAACGATAGCAGCGTCAAATGGTGTGAAGGGTTGGTCGTTTACAAAATCTGGGAGTGGAGGTCTAACCGAGAATCCGGCAGAGTCAATAATCTCAAACTCTTCTACACGATCACGGATATCTTCGTGTGTATATTTCACGCCATATTCAATAGTATTATCACCAGCAGTTATGGTTCCTTTATTTTCTAAATTAAATATTAAAGCGTCAAGGTCGTTACGTGCGTGTATAAATTGAGACCCAGCACCTTCGCTAAACTCAACTTCACCAACATCTGTGTCGCCAATATTTGTATTAGGTCGCCCTAAACTATATCGAGCAAGTATATCAAAATGTTCCTGTTCTTGGGTTTGGAAAATCGAACTGATAAGCTTTGTGGTAAAGTTTTCATTTACCACGTAGGTTCCTTTTAAGGCTCCAAAATAAGTTTCATATCTATCTTCTTCTTGACCTTCAAAATTTACTATGAGCGATCTAGGATCTGCCAGTGTACCAAAATTAGTTTGCCTTGTTAAAGGTTCAAAATCATAGCTGTTGATAGCTATATTACCTAAAAAACCTAGTTCAAACTTATTGCTAAATTTATAACTCAAGTATGTCTGCGCATCTGCAAACTTTGGTCTAACGTTAACTTCTGTTTGTCTAGAGTCGACAAAAAGGCTGTTATCACGAAAACGTAACCCTACTATTCCTTTAAGTTTCTCGTCTTTTGAAGCTCCTTCTACAGAGACGCTACCACCCAGAAAGCTAAAATCTGCAGTTGCCCCAAAGCTTGATGGGTTTCTGTATGTAATATCCAGCACAGAAGAAAGTTTGTCACCATATTTAGCTTGAAATCCACCTGCAGAGAAATCTACAGACCGGGTAAGATCACTGTTCACAAAACTTAATCCCTCTTGCTGACCACTACGTACTAAAAACGGACGATAGACTTCAATTTCATTTACATACACTAGGTTTTCATCAAAGTTACCACCACGCACCGCGTATTGTGTGCTTAGTTCATTATTATTGTTTACACCAGGTAATGATTTTAGTAGGTTCTCAACACCTGCATTTGCTCCTGGTATTTTTCTTATTGCCTCTGGAGAGATTGTAGTTATACCTTCGACACGCTTGCGCTGTTTCGTATCAATAAAAACAGTACCAATACTCTCTATATCAGATTTTAATACAGGATTAATTTTATAATCCTCATTAAGTGCTAAGGTAATATTTATAACTACATTTTTTAATCCAATGTATGAGAATGTTAGTTTTACTTCCTCATTTGCGGGTATCTCAATAGAAAAGTATCCATCGATATCACTTTGTGTTCCTGTATCACCATAAAAGACATTCACGCCACCAATTACATTATTATCTTCATCGAAGGTAACCCCACGTACGTAGGCTGTTTGGGCAAAAATCGAGCCTGAAAATAGTAGTAAAAATGCGAGCGTTGTGTATAATGTTTTCAAAAGCTGTAATTATGTTTTTTTTCTGAAAAATGTAGCCTCAAAAGTAGTACTATTTCCTACATTATCCGTTACTATTACTTTCAAATTATTCTCCGAATCTGAAATGATATTATCTTCAAAGTAATACGTTAGAACGTCTTTTTTATATTCATATTCTGTAAGAATGAATTTTCCGTTTAATGTGGCGCGGTAAGAACTAATTCCACTCTCGGTGTCTTGTATTTTTATTTTTAAAGTTTTGTTATTGCTTATCCACTTACCATCTACAAAATTCACTGCTTTTATCGTAGGTTTTCTTGTATCTGAGGCAATTACATACTTACCAAAAGTGCGTACTCTTGTTTTTAGACTATTCCCTTCAAGCCTTGTATTGCTGTAATAAGGTATCCCTTTGTAATTTAATCTGCCTAGATAGAGCTTACTTTTATCTTGTGTTTTATAGTCTGAAATATTTGCCGAAATAGTTACGTTTTTATGAATGGGCACTACGTCTTTATGAAAAGAAAGCGTATCACCACTTGCAGAAATATCTAAATAAGTATCCTCATACAAACTCTCTGCTGGGAAGTAAACATCAAACTTACCGTGCGTTATAGTATTGTTTCCAGCTGCAATAATATACTCAAAATTAGGGTTTACATCTTCCTTTTCTATTATGCGTTTTGCAACACCTTTAATAGGTATAGTAATCAACACTTTATTATCACGATAATCACAAACTTCTATAGTATAGTTACTTTTAAACTCTTCTGAAATAGTAACGAACCCATTATCGTCTTCATTTTTAATAATACTTAAAGGGTTGTTAGATTCTCTAAATAGTTTTTGAACACGACTTCTGTTTTTCTTAAAATATCCATAATCAATAAAACGATTAAGGTATCTGGTTTCGCTAAAAGAAAATTTATCAAATAAGACATTAAACTTTTCTTGACCGTTATGAGCCGTTTTTATTTGATAGACTCCATTTTTGTTAGAAGCGCCATTTTGTTGGTCGTGGGTAGAAATACCAAAGCCAATTTTTCCGTAAGCTTCTATGTTTTCTGCAATGTAGGAGCCGTCTTTTTGTTTAGTGAGCCTCACTTTGTGTGGTTTTATAGCTCCGTTAACCTGTGAGTCATCTCCTATAGAGTAGGCAAATACACTATTAATTGTAGGTTTTTTAGTGTCTTTAATTTCTATACCAAACTCCATAGGGTTCATTGGTCTTGACGCTGCATCTCTAATTTCAAAGTGAAGGTGAGGGCCACCACTGCTTCCGCTATTTCCGGTATACCCTATAAGATCTCCTTTTTTAACTGGTATATCTGCTGGTTCTGGAAAAAGTTCGATCTCGTACTTTTCTTTCTTGTACTGGGCACGTTTTACAATGTCTTGAATATTAATGTGGTAACTTTGCAAATGTGCATATACGGTGCTATACCCATTAGGGTGTTTGATGTACATCGCTTTTCCGAAGCCAAAATGCGCTATTTTAATTCTACTTACATAGCCATCTGCTGGCGCATAAACGGGAATACCTTCTACCTGCTGCGTTTTTATATCCATCCCAGAATGAAAATGATTGCTACGTAATTCGCCAAAAGAGCCGGATAATAGTAACGGAATTTGCAGCGGATTATCAAAATAATCTTTCGGGATATCTTTTTGCGCAAAAGTGCTACTCAAAAAAATAAATGTAAAAATAGAGGTAAATATATGTTTCATAGCTGTTAAACGTCAAAGTATAATGAGAAGAATCCTCATATATTGTGCCGCCGCATCAATAATACGAAAAAAAATAAAAAACAGTTGTCTTCTTTGGTTTAGTATATTAACTTTGTGAACAAGGCATAGAAGACTAAACCAGATGAGTACGACACTTGAAATCGTTGATTCTCTTGAGAATAGAATAAGCAAGCTGCTTCATAATTATAGCAAGCAGAAGGCATCACAAGAAGAGTTACAAAGAGAAGTGAACGATTTAAGAGCGCAACAGCAGCAATTTGTTGAAGAAATTGAGCAATGGCGTGAAAAGTACAATACAATGAAGGTGGCAAACTCGATGCTTGGCAGTGACCAATATAAAAGAGAAACGAAGCTAAAGATAAATACTTTAGTGCGAGAGATAGACCAATGCATTAGTCAACTCTCTGAATAAATAATAGTATGTCGAACCCTTTAAAAATAAAAATTTCTATTGCAGACAGAGTATATCCTTTAACTATAGATCCTTCACAGGAAGAAGGTTTAAGGAAAGCTGCAAAGCAAATAGAAATAATGATTAAAAGGTTTGAGAAAAGTTATGCCGTGAGGGATAAACAAGATGTTCTGGCAATGTCAGCCCTTCAGTTTGCAGCTCAGGTAGAACAAAAACAAATAGATAGTTCTAGTGATTCTCAGCAAGTAGAAGAGCGCCTTAAGGCACTTGACCTATTGCTTCACGAACAAGTATCGTAACGTTCCTTAGATAACAATAGGTAACTGCCTATATTAATATACATTTTGGTAAACTCAACACGAATTCTTTTAAAAAGGGTGAGTTAAAGTTGTAAAAGAATGCCGCTATAGCCTTTGGCTATCGGGCGGACCCTTGATCAGCTTGGGAGCCCTAAACTTTTTTAAATGGAGTTTACACAAATCACATTATTAATATAGGCTTTTTTATGCTTTTTAATGAATGAAGCGTTAATCAAATAACAGTAACCATTACTGTTTTAATTAAAACTAAATTAAACCAATGAACGAATATATTATAGCCATTATAGCTGCAGTTGTAGCGCTAATTATCGGATTTTTCTTAGCAAAGACACTAGAGAAAAAAAGTGCTGCAGGAGCAGTAACTGCTGCTAAAAAAGAGGCAGAGTCGATAATCAAAGACGCTAAGTCCCAAGGAGAGACCTTGAAGAAGGATAAAATGCTTCAAGCCAAAGAGAAATTTCTTGAGCTTAAATCTGAACATGAAAAAGTTATCTTGACTAGGGATAAAAAAATGAATGATGCAGAAAAGAGAATTCGTGATAAAGAATCTCAAGTTTCAAGTGAAACGGCAAAAACTAAGAAGCTAAACAGTGACATAGAGAATAAGATAAAAAGCTATGAAGAGCGCTTATCTGTTTTAGATAAAAAGAAAGCAGAGGTTGATAAAATGCACCGCAACCAAATACAGCAACTAGAAGTTATTTCTAGTTTGTCTGCAGATGAGGCAAAAGAGCAGTTAATGCTTAGCCTCAAAGATGAAGCAAAAACACAAGCTATGGCTTTTGTTCAAACCTCTATAGAAGAGTCTAAAATGACGGCGCAACAAGAGGCTAAAAAGATTATCATTAATACCATACAACGTATAGGTACAGAAGAAGCAGTAGAAAACTGCGTGTCTGTTTTTAACTTAGAGAATGACGATGTAAAGGGGAGAATTATTGGTAGAGAAGGACGTAACATTAGGGCCATTGAGGCAGCTACAGGTGTAGAGATTATTGTTGATGATACACCAGAGGCAATTATTCTATCGTGTTTTGATAGTGTACGTCGTGAAATAGCCCGTTTATCACTGCATAAATTAGTTACTGACGGTCGTATACACCCAGCGCGTATTGAAGAAGTAGTAAAGAAAACTTCTAGACAGATAGAAGAAGAAATTATAGATGTAGGTAAACGTACGGTTATTGACTTAGGTATTCATGGGCTGCATCCAGAACTTATTAAAGCAGTAGGTAGAATGAAATATCGTTCTTCTTATGGGCAAAACTTATTACAACATTCGCGAGAAGTTGCCAAGTTATGTGGTGTGATGGCAAGCGAATTAGGTTTAAACCCAAAACTTGCTAAAAGAGCAGGGCTATTACACGATATTGGTAAAGTGCCAGAATCTGAAACAGAACTACCTCACGCTATTTTGGGTATGCAATGGGCAGAGAAATATGGAGAGAAGCCTGAAGTTTGTAATGCCATAGGTGCTCACCACGACGAGGTTGAAATGACTAGTTTATTATCACCTATTGTACAGGTTTGTGACGCCATAAGTGGCGCAAGACCTGGCGCAAGACGTCAAGTGTTAGATTCTTATATACAGCGTCTTAAAGATCTTGAAGAAGTTGCATTTGGATTTGGAGGTGTAAACAAGGCTTATGCGATACAAGCGGGACGTGAGTTACGTGTAATGGTAGAGAGTGAGAAAGTGAGTGATGAAAAGGCAGCACAATTATCTTTTGAGATTTCTCAGAAAATACAAACAGATATGACCTATCCTGGTCAAGTTAAAGTAACTGTGATTAGAGAAACTAGAGCGGTTAATATTGCTAAGTAGAATCCCCTTAACCCCCGCAGGGGCAACCCTGTTACTCAATATAATAAAAAGCTCCTATAGGAGCTTTTTATGTATTTGTTAAATTCCCCCTTCGGGGGCTAGGGGGATTTCCTAGGATGATATTTATGAATTACTTCCGAAAGATGCGATTTATCTATATGTGTATAAATCTCTGTGGTGGTAATGCTCTCGTGACCTAGCATTTGCTGTATGGCGCGTAAATCTGCACCACGTTCTAATAAATGCGTTGCGAAAGAATGTCTAAAAGTATGCGGACTCACATTTTTTTGAATTCCTGCTTTTACTACCAGTTGCTTAATGATAGTAAAAATCATAGCCCTCGTTAGCCCCTTACCACGTCTATTAAGAAACAAGGTATCTGTAGCTTCTGGCTGAATAGGATCGTGGACTCTTATTTCTTTGCGGTATATATTCATGTATTTAATGGTAGCATCTCCTATAGGCACAAAGCGTTCTTTATCGCCTTTACCGGTGACTTTAATAAACCCCTCCTCAAAAAAAAGATCTGAGATTTTAAGGTTAATTAACTCAGAAACACGAAGGCCACATCCATATAATGTTTCAATTATAGCCCTGTTACGCTCGCCTTGTGGCGTGGACAAGTCTATGTTTGAAATAAGCAAGTTAATTTCGCTTTCACTTAAAGTATCAGGCAATTTTCTGCCTAACTTAGGACTTTCCATTAACTCTAACGGGTTTGTGGTTCTGTATTCTTCAAATACTAAATAACTAAAAAACCCTTTAAGACCAGAAATAATTCTACTTTGGGAGCTAGGAGCTACCTCTTTAGCAATTTCATAGATAAATTCTTGTATTGTTTTTTCTGAAATGTCAATAGGCGAGCTATCCATTTTGTGTAATTCTAACCATTTAATGAGTTTCATTATATCGTGAGAATAATTAGAAATGGTATTGTCAGATAAACCACGTTCAATACGTAAGTAATCTTGAAACATTTTTAAGGTGAGAAGCCATTTCATATGGTAAAGATAAATTCTTGAAACAATATTTGTTATCCAATTTTGTTATTTAATTATATTAAGCCAACAATTATGAATGTCGTACGTGCTATATTTCTATTCTTTTTTCTAACATTTACGTGTATTAGTCAATCTCAAGAAACTGAAAATAAATTCGGAATAAAAGTAGGCGTTAATTTTGCTAACATTGCCAGCGGACAATTTAACACACGAGAAATCCCAAGAACGGGTGTTTTAGTGGGACTTGTGAGTGAATTTGCTATTACAAACCAAATCGCTTTTGCACCAGAACTGGTCTATTCTAACCAAGGAAGTCTTCGACGTTTTGATGAAAACGGAGCTAATTTTAGAAATAGATCCAATATCAATTATATTAATCTACCGCTTTTATTTAAATATTATATTAACCAACGTTTAGCCATAGATCTTGGTCCACATGTGGGAGTAAACATACTTTCAAAATCAGTCATTAGCGGAGATGGTATTCGTAATAGGTCAGATCTAGAAGGTGTAAATACTATAGATGCTGGTTTAACAGGTTCTTTAAGTTATGTATTAGGCAAAGCTTATTTTATTTCTGCTCGTTATTCTCGTGGATTCACTTCGGTTTTTGATAACACAGCAGATGCTTTTGGTTTACGAGCGAGAAATTCTGTGTTTAATTTGTCTTTCGGTTTATATTTGTAATATGAAATACCCTTTAAAAGCTTATAAACAAATCGAAGATGAAAATTTGGGCGTACCATCTTCTTATTTTTTAAATAGTATATAAGAATGAAAATTATAATCATCAATGGTCCTAATTTAAACCTCCTCGGTAAACGGGAGACTACTATTTATGGAAATCAAACTTTTGAGGAGTACTTCGGAAATTTGAAAACTAAAAACCCAGCTATTTCATTAGAATACTATCAATCTAACATTGAGGGTGAACTTATAGATAAACTTCAAGAAGTAGGTTTTGATTATGATGGCATTATTCTAAATGCAGGAGCTTACACACATACAAGTATTGGAATAGGGGATGCCGTAAAAGCAATAGAAACACCGGTAGTAGAAGTTCATATTTCAAATACATTTAACAGAGAAGATTTTAGGCATCAATCTTATATTTCTGCTGGTGCGAAGGGTGTTATTCTTGGTTTTGGGATGCAGAGTTATGAATTAGCGTTGCAGAGTTTTTTGAGTAATTAATATGAATAAAGTCTATCTTAATTGGAGTAGTGGAAAAGACGCCGCATTGGCTTTATATAGCCTATTACAAAATAAAAACTATACGGTAGATTTACTCGTGACTACTGTAAATAGTGACTTTAATCGAGTGTCTATGCACGGTTTAAGAGCTTCCTTGTTAGATAATCAAATTGAGCAGATAGGGATTCCACATAAAAAGATATTAATGTCTGGTAATGTTTCTATGGAAACATATAATACTACGATGTCAAATTTTACAAATGCCTTAAAAGAAGAAAATTTTACGCACAGTGTTTTTGGTGATATTTTTTTAGAAGATTTAAGAATATACAGGGAACAGCAGCTCAAAAAAGTTGGGATAAAAGCATTGTTTCCGCTTTGGCAAAACGACACTAAACAAATAATTAAAGACTTTGTAGCTCTAGGTTTTAAAGCAATTACTGTTTGTATAAACGCGAAGTTGTTAGATAAATCTTATGTAGGTTGTATCGTTGATCAAGATTTTATTGATAGACTCCCAGAAGGTGTTGATCCTTGTGGCGAAAACGGAGAGTTTCACACGTTTGTATTTGATGGTCCCATATTTAAAAACCCAATTGAATTTACTATAGGGGAGAAGGTTCTTAAGTCGTATGCACCCTCAGATAATGATAATGATTGTTTTTCTGAAGATGCTAAATCTTGGGATACACAATTTTGGTTCTGTGATCTTATTCCTCAGTAAATGTAGTGTAGTTTGGTTCATTTAACCATTGTTAAATTATCGACGTTTGGTGTCACGATCCTAAAGTAATGGGACTTCAATACTCACGACTTATATCTGGTTTTGATGTAAAGATAACGAAGTAACCAGTCGTGAATCAAACCGTCCAAGATATTAACTCAAGGACAAAAAAATTCCCAAATCAAACTATTTGATTTGGGAATTTTTATTTTTGCCTAAAGCGCCTATAAGTGAATAACCTCACCATAAGCATCTGCAACTGCCTCCATCACTGCCTCACTCATAGTAGGGTGTGGGTGGATCGTCTTTAATACTTCGTGACCTGTTGTTTCTAGTTTTCTACCAAGAACAGCTTCTGCAATCATATCTGTTACACCAGCGCCAATCATGTGGCATCCTA